>JALYIG010000162.1 GCA_030775885.1 Acidobacteriota bacterium
GGAGACCAACTATGACGCTCTGATACTGTCCGCTCATCAAGTCAAAAGCGACACGCGATCCATCTGGTCGCCCGCGTTCTCGGCTTAACTCCTGGGCTGCTAGTAAAGTCTGTGAATGCGTAAGGCCGCCGCTTTGAGCTAATAGTGCGAGCAAATTAGTCTTCATTTCCACGTCCTCACTCGTCTCAAGAGATTCGGCAAGATTCTGACGCGCACCATCGTCACGCCGAAGCCGTCTTAGGATAGACCAAACTAGTTTGTCGGCAAACATTGGCCTACGCGCGACATGCTCAATTGCCTTTGAGAGATGCTCAACTAAAGTCTGCTCGGGACATCGAGAGAAGATTATCGCGTAATAGGCATCAGGACCGACTGATTGAATGCCATCTTCAAGTGCGTAGGCATAGCAGTGCCCGACAACTTCACTACTTGGCCAACCGGCGCACAAAGCCACAATTTGGCAATGTCTGAGATGGCCATCAGGATATAGGGCAAGGATCTCTTGCATCAGTTCTGAATCCGGTGCGTATTGGTCGGCAATAATGTCTACGGCAGTATAGATTTGCTCATGCCGGTCCAGGTCGTATCCTTCTGAAGTCAAGGCCTTGATGCATGTGTCCTTCAAAAAACGAGATCCGCTCCGGTGAACAGAAAGGAACTTAAGAACATGAAGTTGACGAGCATAAGTTGGGTCTCGTGCAATCTCGTCCCAAATTGTTTGCTCTAGAGCGGGGCGTCCGTATGCAACCGATGCCAGAAGCGCAAACGGATTGCTAGAACCTCCCGGGTGGCCCGAAAGCCTGACTCTAAGACTATCTCCTAGAGTGCGCTCTACATAGTCAAACTGATCGCCAATAAGATTCAAGAGCGCGTTATTAACACGCCGCATTTCTTCCAAGGAAATTGCAATAGGTATGTTTGAGCCGAGGTGCTCATTCTTGAGCATCAGATCAAGTCGCCGTAAAACAAGCAGACCGGCAAACGCTGCCCGACGACGGTCTTCATAGTCATGACCGTAACATTGAATATTCTGTTCAAGCAATGCCAGCTCATCCGAAGAATCGTGATGCAGAATCGCGCGATGGTACGCGATCGACGCGAGCGTCTTTGCCTCGTCGTTGTTCTCGACGTCATATGAGCGGAGTAAATCTCTAACGAAAGCATCATCCGAGACCGACATGAGGCTGTCGACGACTTCGAGTCGCAGAAAGGCTGGCAGTGGGTTGGTCAGCCGTAGTATGGAGGATCGCATCTCGGCATTGTCCCCGTATGTTCTGGCAACTGACCAGAGGCGAGGATTGCGTTGCATCAAAGCCTTTTGAGCAAACGAGCGAACGCTGGGAACATCGCCAAAACCGCTGATTATCGCGTCGTCAAGCATGTCGAGATTCGCCGGATGAGTGCGTCCACGGATATTCATGGCACGCTCGACGATCTCGGCTCGCTCTATCGAGGGATTCAATGATGCGATGCCTTGCATGACCCAGTGGTGCCAACTGCAGTCAGGATCGTCGAGTAGCGTTAATAGACGCTCCAATGCTTCTCCCGAATCTCCAAGAATCGTCGGAATCGACTTCCCAATTGCCGAAGCAGGTCCGGCTGGTCCGAGTGCCATGCTGAGTAGGGCACTCGCAACCTCTGTATCCTGCATACCCCAGTTTTTTAGCAGGCTCTCGGCTGCCCAGAAAGGGTGGCTTTTGCTAAGACTTTCGATAAGCTTGTGTTTCCGCACTTGGGTTCGACCCACTGGAGCGCTGAGTGCTATTTCAGGTTCCCTAAACTCCTGTTTAATGGCCCACTCGTCAAGAGCGATCGAAAGCTCGGGGCTCTCGCTGAAATGCTGTCCAAGGTATCGAAACGCATCAAAGTGAAGCGAGAGGAAAGGATGCTGATTCTTCAATTCACTAACTGCGAACACAACAACCTCGGCATCTCCTGGGAAAGCCTGTAGGAAAACTCGTTCAGCGATATCCTTGTCCAACTGTCCACTGTGGCGAAAGTGCTCCCTAATTGATGCCGAACAGGCCTCTTTAAGGATTTGATTTCCGCTCCAACCTTTAACAAGCGCATCGACAGTCTCTCCCGTCCAAAAGTATCCAGGAGTATCTTGATACCGCTCATTGTTCAACCGCAAAAGACTGTTGAGATCGCTTTCGTTATGAATTGAGCAGTTGACCGCCGAAATGAGCGCAGCAACCTTCAACGTGGGGCTGGGCGCGGTGCGGTAGCCTTCAACAAGCCTCCTTACTGAGTTGTCTTCAGGCCAACCAATTGAGAGTCCAATGAGCGCCGCAGCTCTGCGATCGGGGAGAAGTGAGGCCTCGGCTATTGTCACCAAGCGATCTCTTACAGAGGGGTCATTGCCTCCAACCTGAGCAAGAACGCGTGCGGCAGATTTCTGAGCCTGGATGTCTTCGCTATAGAGCCCTTCGAAAAGAGCAGCAAATAGTTCAGGAGTGGGAGACCAATCCGACAATGCTTCAAACCAGGGGCCCAAGGCGCGATGATAGACCCATTCGGCAACCTTGCTTTGCACTAGATCGTGGGTTCTCAGCGAGCGCAGCCCCGACAGAACCCGTCGCACGAGTCGTATACGGTGCGGACTCCATTCGTGTGTCTCGATAGCGGTGAAAGCGTCCTCCGCAATCTCACGAGCAAGTGGGGCTGGGCAATAGAAATTCCCAAAGGCTATCTCAGAAGCTAACTCACGAGCGTACATGCCATCCGGAGTATCGCCTATCTGCGACTTCAAGTAGAGAAGGAGTTCAGAAGTCTCTGCCTGACGCTCAAGGCGTGAGAAGAGGCTTAGGATCGTTTCTTTCCAACCCCGAATGCGCCACCTTTGTTCGAGGACCCGACGTTGCTCTTCAGGAGTGAGCGCTGCCAGATGAACACCAGCGAGGAATTCCTGGATGGAACGATGAAGAAAGCTTAATGAGAGCGATCCTTGGCGAACCATGAGCCCTGAGGCCAGAGCAATCTGATCGATGAATGCATCCACCTCTGTCCGCAGTTGTACCGTCTCAAGGTGTAAGCCTGCCCCACTCGGAGACGTCAGATAGTCCTCAACCAGCTCCTCTAGCGCGGAGCGGTCGATTACTCCATTGGTTTTGCTCTCTTGCATGTTGGAAGCAACAAATCCGAGCAGACTGCGAATCTCTCGGTTGCGGAGGACGGTCTTAAGTGCAGTATTTACCAGCGCGGAAGACCTCTTCTGTGGAAGGTGGCTCTCGGTGAGATAGTCGACAACCTTGGCGTACGCCTCAAAACGGCCAGTTGGTAGAACCGCATTCTGGAATCGAAGATAGAGAAGCAAGAGCAACAGTAGCGGCACACGAGCAACTTCAATCAAATCAGATGAAGACTCTATCTCGTGAAGAAATCGGCGCGTTTCCTCGGTCACGAGGACATCGTTCTGCTTGTTTTGGTTGTCGAGTTTGTAACGGTAGTCGAACCAAACACGCGCCAGCGCGGTTTGCTGCTCCAAGTTGAACGGAGCAAGAGTCCCAATTTGCCAATTGCTCCCGCGAATACTGTCTACCATGTCAGGTCGACTGCTTGCTAGTACCCGGATATGTTTGGTATCGATAAACACCTGCAATACCTGAAGTGCGCTCGAAGCCGCTTCTTTGCTCGTCCATTCATCTAGACCATCGACGAGAATGAGAAGTCTTTCATCCGAAAGCGCTTTATTAACGAGCGGCCAACAGTCCTCGGCGCTCCATGACACAAGCCACCGTCGTAAACCCTCTGCAACCCCGCACGGCGCGTTCTGCCTGGCAATCTCCTGTGTCCAGAAAGCGAACGGAATGAAGACCGGAAGCATACTGCCCCAATGAGAAGAAACGGACGATAGTCGCGGGCGCTCAGAAAGTAGATCCAGTGTGATGCCCCGCAACAACGCGCTCTTACCGCTCCCTGGGCCTCCGACAACAAGAGAGTTCGTTGAACGTTCCATCCACGGGCCTAAAGGCTGACGTCCTGCCGGTGCTGAAGGATCACTCCGATTCTCTGGAGCTGGTCTCTTATCAATCACCCGGCGTTGATCTTTGTCCACGCGGTTAGAACTGAACGTCTGCTCTCCAGCATCTTTCGTCACTCTAATGTCCCGCTCCAAGAGAATGTCGGGCAAGACGAAGCGATCAAGCAGCGGTACACGCGAAACACCTGGCTCAGTTGGAATGGGAATTGCTTGGTCTTGTTCCGAAAAGACTGCCGAATAGAAGTTCAAGAGTCGCGTTCTGAACCGCACCACATCATCTGGAGTTAATCTTTCCGAGAAGCGTTCTGCAACATCTTTACCAAGGAATACTTCAAGTAACTGTTTGCCAAAGAAGTCATGTACGAGATCCGGATGACCCTTCAACCGTTCGGATATCTCTTCGAGGTCCCAAAGCTTGAGTTCAATGCCGCAAGTGCTGAGCTTCTCTAATGATCTGAGAAGTTCATCAACTACTGAAGTGCTCGCTCCGCTGGAACTTGTACAGACGACGAAACACTTGCTTTGAGATGCCCACTCATCCTTTAGGAAGTCCTCTACCGCTTTCTTCAGAATGTAGCCCCCAAAGGCCCTTACTTTTTTGCATTGATACACCCGAACTTCTCCAGCGTCCGCACGCGCATAGATATCGATACCCTTTTGGCGCTGGCCCTCTGTTCCGTACAGTCGGCATTGAACGACGCTGGCTTCCCGCTTGATCAAGCGCACACAGAGTCTCTCAAAATCTCGCCATTGAAGTTGATCAAGGGGAAGCGTCTGCCTCAATGTGGTTATCGCCGGATCTAAGACACTGGACGGAGAAACGTCCAGATAGGACGGCAACCCTTTCAGGACGGAGGGACCAGGCGTACTGCTGGGCTTTCGACGGGTTTTCGAAGCGTCGGCGGCCATTATGGGAAGTCACGCATTCCGAATGCTCCATATGTGTAACAGGAGGAGTATTACGAGGTGGCAGACGCTGGGGACTTCTCCTTGGCGGGGGCAACCTTCGGCAGCCACAGCTCGGCTACTTTTTGCAGTTTAGCGTCAGAAATGAATCTTGGGTCTCGACAGTCGTAAAGAACTGCCTCTCTCGTTTGCGCTCTGACGAGGGTAAAGGCTTGAGCGAAGCTTCGGCTGTTATCAAACATCAGAGTCATATCTGCAACCGCAGATGCCATCCGTATCGCTTGCTGTGTTCGAGGAAATCGGCTCCTCAGCTTCGCATCAGGAACGGCGTGCCCGCCTTGGCTTTTCCGAGTCGCTACACGCAGGATCGAGAGCTCGGCACTCGCTAGTCCTACAAACAGAAGAATTACGAAATAGCCATGTTCTTGGAGCGCTGTAATAGTGTCGATCTTCGACCTGAAGGTACCATCAGACTGTCTCTGGAAATAAGAAAACACGGTCTCAAAGGAAAAATACATGCCTTGATCCATGATTAGACCCATGAAGAGCTGGACGCCGTCCTGAGACAGCTTTTGCCAGCGTTCGTCTTCGTCGCGCAGTCGTTCGGCCCATTGCTTGAGCTTCTGGTCTTCAGCGACCGGAGGAAGAAGCGAGAGAGTGAGTCGATCCGCATTCACCAGGGGAATTTCAAGCGCATCGGCAAGTCTGTCATACCAAAGCGTTGACTTGCCCGAACCATTGTGACCGGCTAAGACAAGCGCGATTGGCTTGTCTCCTGCTACTGCAATTTTCAAAAGACTGGCCAAGCTTGGAGGCTTCCGAGGAGCCACTAGACAGCGCTCGCTGCACGGAATTTACCACTCACAAATCGCCCAACTGTCTGCTTGCCGGTAATATCCTCGCGAACAACCTTGGAGGTGTCTTTCGGATCAATTGAGTAAGCGAAGACACGTTTGCCTGAGATGCTCCTGAAAACTCGCTTTCGATCCGTGCCGGGTTTGTTCATCACCTTTCCAACCCTAGCGAGGACGCCAGAAGCCTTTTCCTTGGAAGAAACAGCTTCTCTCTGGTATCGGTCACCGATCTTGATGACCCAGAGATCAGCCCGCGGCGTCGCGACTCGACGCTCGATCGTGGGCTTACTTACGGCCTCGATCAATATTGCTTTCCGTCGTTTTGACGATGGGGTCGAAGATGCGCGTTGAGAGGTGCTCATTCTCTTTCCTCCCTCTGGGTAGCCGGGGACCGTGTTTCGTCCCAGATGAACCAGTATAACGTTTAGACAACCGAACGGGAGTTAAGGTTTCGGGCAGCTCACTAGCTAACCCCCTGTCTCTCCAATGAGTGGGCCTCCCCCCAGTTG
>JALYIG010000163.1 GCA_030775885.1 Acidobacteriota bacterium
GGTCGCGCCGGGCGGTGATCCACGCCGCGCGCGCGGCGGGCAGCCGCATCGCCGCCGCCGGGACGCACCCGTTCTCGCGCTGGTCCGAGCAGCTGATCACGCCCAAGACGCGCTACCGCGAGATCGCCCGCAAGCTGGGCCAGGTCGCCAACGAGACGGTCATCTTCGGCTGCCATGTGCACGTCGGGATCGCCGAGCGCGCGGTCGCCATCGACGTCATGAACCGCGTGCGGGCACGCCTGGCGCCGCTGCTGGCGCTGGCGGCGAACTCGCCCTTCTGGCTGGGCCAGGACACGGACTACGCCAGCTACCGCACCGAGATCTGGTCGCGCTGGCCGCTCTCGGGCCCGCCGCTGCCGTTCGCTTCCAAGGAGGCATACGACGCGCTGATCGCGGGTCTGGTCGGCGCCGGCATGATCGACGACGAGACCAACCTCTACTGGGACCTGCGGCCGTCGGGCCGTTTTCCGACGCTGGAGTTTCGCGCCACCGACATCTGCCTGACCGTCGACGAGGCGGTCATGCTGGCCGGACTGGTGCGCGCGCTGGCCCGCACGGCCTACCTGGAGCACGAGCGCGACGCGCCGTATGCGACCGTGCGCCCCGAGCTGCTGCGCGCGGCGCACTGGCGCGCGGCGCGCTTTGGCCTGGACGGCGAGCTGGTGGACCTCGTGCAAGGACGCACCGTGCCGGCCAAGGAGCTGGTCGAGGGCTTCCTGGCGGAGTTGCGCGACGCACTCGAGGAAGCCGGCGACTACGACGAGGTTGCGGCGGCGGTGCGCGACGTGGTGCAGGGCGGCAACGGTGCGGCGCGCCAGCGTGCGGCCTTCGCCCGCAGCGGCAAGCTCGAGGACGTGGTGGACTACATCGTGGCGCAGACCGAGCGCGGTTGAGGCCGCGCCGAGCGGCCTGGCCGTCAGCATTTGGCTCTGCTCAATTCCACTTCAGAACAAGGCAAGCGCGCCTCTGTACCGAGCCGTTCCCCAACGCTTTCACCCAAACTTGAGCAACCAGCCGGTGAAGGCCCCTTCGCCGACCGTGCACTCAAGAATCAACGGGGAGCCGTGTCGCCCTGATCCGCCTCCTCGAGCCGGCGTCGTTGCTCTGTGGTCCAGGGAAGCGTAACACCGCCAAAGCTCCTAACGATCACCGTTCGTGCCGCTACACGAGCCGAATTGTCCGGGCCAAGCACTACTTGCTCGCAGGTCGCGCTCGATCGAGAAGCCTTCGAGATTCTGGTCCCAATGCGAAGCCGCTCAGCGAACTGACTTGGGGCTATGTAGCGAATTACGAGCTCGGCAGTCACATGTTCGAAAGGGAACTTTTGTCCTTCATGTACTGGATCGCCAACAAGCCGCAGACGTTCAAGGAGTCCGTGCTCGAGGTATGCGGGATAAATGACATTGTTAACGTGCCCTGCTCCGTCCGTCTCGCAGTAGCGTACGTCGATTTCGACGAACGACCGGAATGAAGCCAGCCATTCTGCGTCCATACTCGGCTCGAACGCGATGGCCAGGCCTTTTGGGATGATTGGGTCAGTTTTCATAGCAACCTGGTCCGCGCACCTTCGCGGATAGAACTCGGCGATATGACACGCCTACAGCGAACACGTGGTTTTCGCCAACAGCCGCCACGTTCACTTGAGATCCTCCGTCAAGCGAAGCTTGAGTAGCGCGAGCGTAGAATTGATGAGATTGGACGTTGCGATGTAATGCGGAGATTGACGGTCACCCGAAAACACTTTGTCCGCCTGTGGAACACAGAGATGGATAGGAAGCACCCGCGCCCCAAGGTATCGAAAGAGCGCGGCAGTAGCGCTCGCGGCGCCAATGCCGCCTCGCATGCTCTCAGACGCCGTTGCGACCAACACGTGCTTACCGTGGAAAACTTGATGTTTAGCTCCTTGTTCGATACGAGTCAACCAATCGACTGCGTTCTTTAGTACGGCTGACATGGAGCTGTTGTATTCAGGGGTGACGACGACTAGACCATCACATGCAGCTACGCGTGAGTGGGTCTCGTACACGCCGCTTGGCGTGAGGCCGCTATTCTCGTCATCGAAATTGTATAACGGCCAATTGAGGTTGCCGCCCCACGTAACCGTTATCGGGTCGGCTTCAGATAGCCCGCTCGCAATCGCCTGCGCCAGCTTTAGGTTGAGGGATTCGCGCCGCAGGCTGCCGACAAGGAATACGAGCGACGCACGACGCGCTGTGGTCTCCACTAGATCGGCCCGGTATAGAGGGCTGCATCAGTCAACTCATATGTGATCTTTACCGCCTCTTCAGAGTCTGCCAGCAAGGCGGCCCTGGTGGTTGGCGAATCGTCGGCTCCGTCATAGGACCACAGAGCCTCGCCGAGCACTTCCTCGCGATTGCGCTCGGGAATTCGGTCGCCTGGACGTGCGTACACCGCCAGAACCTCGGGAAGACGTCTGACACTGCCCAGTTTTACTTCCCGGATGGTTCCTGGGGACGAGAAGTATTGTCTAAACAATGTGCAGCGCTTAACTGCGAAGCTGCCATCAGGGGGGATCGCGATCTGTTCGAGCAAGCCAGCCGTAAGAGGCGGGTCAAGCAGCGACTCAATCCAGATTTCTAGTAGCGATGCGACACCAGTCGTAAATAAGACGCTCTCGGATACCAAGAATCCCCCCATGCGGGGATTGATCTCAAGCAACTCCCACCTTTGGCCTTTCACCTTGGCGTCAAGATTGTAGCATCCGGCAGTTATATCGAGGTGACGCATTATCACAGAAACCCATTCGACGCAAGCTGCAATTTGCTCACGGGCCAATGTCCAAGGAGGAGCGACAAATACGTCCTCCAGGGTAGTGGCAAGCAACTCGGTCACCAAGACCTTTTCATGCAACGATACAACGTACGGCTGCCCGGATACAACTATAACTTCCACGCTCGCTTCCACGCCGTCGATGTAGTCCTCCAGCATGAATGTGGTACGGTCGTTCATCACGCCCCCAAAAACGGCATCGTCGGCGGCGAATTGGGCCATCTGTTGCAGTCTTGCAATGGTAGTGCATTGCGATAGCGGAAAAGCCGCGAAGGAGGCTGTTCCTCGTGTCGGCTTGACAAACCACCGCTGCCCCGACTCCTTCGCTTCTGCCAATGTCAGCTCGGTAAGCGGGCCACCACGGACGCTGGAGATCCCGGAGTCATGAAGCGATTTGCGTACGTGGAGTTTGTCAAGCAGAGCCTCCGCATGAGCAGGCGCTAGGTCTTCGACGCCCATCGCTCGGTTCGCGGCGGCCATCAGCGCGCGGTAAGCCTCGAATCGCGTGATGGCGGCCCGAATGTGCCAGCCACGATGGCGTAACTCCGCGATCGCCTGCTCGACGTCATCGAGAGTGACAAGACGGCCTGGCGTGACAGAGAGCCATGCCGACTTATCTCGCAAATCATCGACGCGTTCTGGAATATGATCAAGCGGCGGCGAGGTGAGTATAAACGATTTAAGGCCATACACTTCCGCCAGCTTGTGCAATTCTTCAAGTGACGGCCCCGCAAGGTGGCCGATGATGAGCAACCCCTCGCGGTCATTGAGGGCCTGTGGGCGGTGTCGGTTCATAAGTTCGGCGGAGCGTCTCATCGCGCAGCTACCGCGTCGGCGTCACGCTCGAGGTCTAGTTCTAGGCCACTAAGATAGTCTTCGGCCGATGCAAGGGCCTGCGTCGCATCCGGCCCAGCGGCCATCACATAGGCGATTCTGCGCGGCATAAGATCCGCAGGTTGAATCGAGTCACCCAACCTTGGGACTACATCACATTGCAGCACTTCGTTCGGCCTCGCCTTGGTCCAACGTATGCCCTTCAGGCGACCGCTGTCGCGTGTGACCTTCCACCGCATACCTATGACCCTAGGAGGATCATCCGCAGGGAGTGCGGGCGGCAATGTTGGCATGCGACCCTGCTGGAGCTCGACGATTGCGTCATAAATATTGATGCCGAGCCCAAATCCAAGAACGCGCGGGATGACGCCACCGGGCATGCGCGGATTGAGCTCCACCAAGCGCGGCCCGCTCGAGGTCACGATCATCTCAGTATGTGCGGCACCATGTTCGTAATTCAGTGCGTCCAAAATAGTAATCAGATAGTTGTTGACGGCTGCGACGGGAACTTCGGTGGACGGAAACCAGCCTCCGATCTCCTGGCACAGCGGTGGGGGGCTGATAAGGCGCTGGGAGACGCCGAGTAACACGTGGTTGCCCTTGCATGACATCGATTCGGCGCTGATGAGTGGGCCGTCAAGGAATTCCTCGACGATTGCCGGCGATACGGAAGGGTCTCCGAAATCCGCGAACAGAGGCTTTTGAAAGTACGCCTCCGCGAGACGCCGTTCCACTCTATCGCGAACGAGAACGACATTGTGGGAGTCCCAACCATTTGTCGGCTTCACTACAGCCGGGTAACCGATATCATCGAGTGCATATTGCAGCTCGTCGACGTTCGATGCGAGTGCGTAGCGCGGCTGTGGAATCCCTGCTTCGGAGAGGCGACGGCGCGTCAGATACTTATTGCGCAAGAGCACCGCAAGCCGTGGCTTGAGGAACGGCAAGGACAAGGCCTCGCAAAGATGCGCTGACTCGACTAGCCGCGCGTCGCTTGGTGATAGCACCGCATCGAACGGGTAGCGAGCATGGCGTTCCAACACACGTCGTCGTACTTCATCCCGCGCAAACGGCTCAACAAGAATCAGGTCGTCGACCAAACTGAGTCTATCGAAGGCAACGACACTCAGACAGCGGTTGACGCTGCTTGTTAAGAGAGTAAGCCGGTGTCCAAGCTCCTTAAGATAATCGAAGTAGTATCGACCATTTGTTTCGACGAGCAGTAGATTAGCCACGGCGTGACCGCTTCAAAGACATGTTTCGTACGGGAAGCGCAGCACTGATCGTGCGGGTGTTACCACCGGTGACCTCGACGCCAATACTTGAGTATTCGTGCACCTTCAGCGATCCAGCCTCACGATCGGCGAGGCGTCGTTCTTCCGCGGTTCCAGCGCAGGGTAGAACAGTGGCGACAACTTCGCTTGGTGGTAGAGCCATCGCCACGCGGTAGGCGGTGAGCCAATTTGCACCGCCGGAGCTTCCAGTCCTTATCCCGGCCTCACGCTCCAGGTACTTCATCGATGCCAAGGCGGTCAGATACGGAACAGGCTCATGGCGCTCAATGAGATGGTCCATCGCGCGGACGATCGGTTGCCGAGCGCCATAGCCGATTCCACCCGTTCCGGCAAGCTTGGGACACCCATTCGGCGGGTCGTACGTGCCGTAAGGGAGCTCCGCCGGCGTCACCCCTATGGTTCGTAGCCCCGGGCGAAACTCGCGTAGGCATTGCATGATGCCGACGAGAGTGCCGCCGGTACCGCACGCCGCCACCCATGCCGCTGGTACGGCATTCAGATTCCTCAATAGTTCCGGACCTGTGACGAGACGATGATAGGTTACGTTCGCCCGGCTGAGATGCTGAAACATCAGCTGGTGATGCGGCCGCTCCCGGCTAATCTTGATTGCCTCCTCGATGACGTCAAGGAAGCCACGTTCCTTATCTACCAGGATCAACTCTGACCCGTCGCGTCGCAGGCGTTCACGCAAGCTTGCAGAAGCACTCGAAGAAAGTACTACAGTGAACCGTATACCACATCGCTTCAAGAGTTCGGATAGCGACGCGGCAAGATTACCTCCGGAGTATTCAACGAATTCCGTCTTACCGGGTTCAAACTCCCTGGCGCTCAGCATGTCGCAGACCATGGCATACGCCGTGCGGTCTTTGATCGATCCGGTGGGATTCGTCCATTCGCATTTGGCGAATACGCGAGCAGCATTTTGTGGACCTGGAAGCCCGACCAACGGCGTATTTCCGAGCTCCTCCCGAAACTCGCGAAGGCCTGGATAACGACCGTGCAATGTATACTCGTCGAACGGCAAAGCATCAAGGCTCCGCACGTCGCTCCGGCCCACAAATGGATGGCGACCCCTCATTGTGGTTCCTCGGCGCCGCTGGCTACCGCAAGTGGAGCAGCACCGCGGGCCCGGACAGGACTATAGAATGAAATTCCGCCTCTCCTCATGCGCTTTTGGTTCCGTCTGGTGGCGCCGCGGGCAGCGGTAAGAGGAGCAGGGCGTGTCCAGCCCGATTCACTTTCGTCGCCAGGTAGCTCGCGTTGTGAGAGGTCAAATATGTACGTGTCGATAGTTGTTCGGCAACGACGATGCCACAGTGCTCGAGTTGCGTGCGTTTGTCCGGGTTATTCGTGAGGAGCCGGATTACATTGATTTCAAGTGCTTGGAGCATCTCGGCAGCAACCCGGTAGTCGCGTGCGTCGGGTGAGAAGCCGAGTTCGACGTTTGCGTCGTACGTATTCAGGCCGCAGTCTTGAAGTTCGTAGGCGTCGATCTTCGCGTAGAGCCCGATCCCGCGCCCCTCCTGTCGTAAGTACAGCACAACGCCACCGTTCCAGGAAAGTATTTCCAGCGACTCCTCGAGCTGCGGCCCACAGTCGCAGCGGGCCGAGCCAAAGACATCCCCTGTCAGGCATTCGGAATGAATGCGTACGATCGGTAGGTGGTGCGGTGAATCGACACCAGAGACAACCAATGCGACGTGCTCCTTTGGATCAGACAAATTCGAAAACGTCACAATCTGCGCGTCAACCTGGCGTCCCCGGACGACAAGCGGCAATGCGACCGTCTTCCTCATGGCCGGCTTGGTCTTCACAGCTTTGTCCGAGTCACCGGGCCACGCTCGAACGATGTTCTGTGGTGTGCCACCCGCATCTCCGTTCATCGGCTGATAGAAAAAGTGGTTTTCGGGGTCCGGCTGGCGCCGCTCCGCTCCGAGCCGCTAGGTACTGGCATTCGGCGCCGATGGTACGTCAGCCGTAGCGGTCACCGGCGTACTTAGCCTTTGCTGCAACACGGCTACCAGGCAATAGGCTCCCGCGGCGAGCGGCATCAGCAGAAGGATAGACGTTGATGCGGGCACTCGCGCTTGCGTAATGACAGTTGCGCCGCTTAGGATCGCAATTATGACGCGCGATCCGACGGATACGAGGGAATTTACCGTTGCGCGCCTCTCCGTTACAACAGTCAGGTTCATCTGACTCGATATTGCCGCGATTGATAGTGCTCCCGCGACCGCGGTTATGAATGCACCGGCGAACTGCGCGGGAATTGACGGGTACGCGGTGACGCCAATACCAATCGCAAAGAGGGCCACTACAAGCACTATCGGCGGCGATATCGTTCGATGGATGGCAAGGAGCGTACTCGCCGCTGCACCGGCGATGCTGCGCCAGGCGGCGAGGGCCCCGAAAACCAGCAAAGGAGCCCCGACCGCTGTAAGCTGGATTTGACTATGATACAGCAATATAGCGGGAACGGCCGCTAACACCATGCTTGCGCGGGCGAGCAGCGCTATCTTTGAATTCGCATGCAAGGATCTCATGGCCTCGCGAAGCGTTGCTACCGCCGAGGTCTTCTTAGCGCGCTGCCCTGGTTTGGGATCTCGCATTGCGAGAGCAATCAATAAGGGAAACCATGCACCGATAGCATTCACGACCATTGCGATTTGGATCGACGCAAGCTGCGCGATCGCCCCGCCCAAGAGGCTTGCGGCAAGGACCAGGCTGAGAGTAACGGCGTATGCCGCGCTCTGTACTTGCGAGTACGACCATTTGCCGTCCTCCTGCACAATGTCGAAAAATAGCGCCGCTTCGACTCCCGAGTAGAAGCTGTTTGAGAGGCCGATCACGGCGTAGGCTATGAGGACGCCGGACAGCCCCCATGCGGGGACAAACAGAATGCCGCCGATCCCTTTCAACAGAGCGGCGACGATGAGGATCTTGCGCCGATCGTAGGTATCTGCAAAAACGGAAGTGGGCAAATCGAAGAGCAGCAGAACGGTGAAAAAGACCGCTTGAATCAAGAAGCTTTGTGACGCACTGATTCCGCGTGACTGGTAAAAGGCGATGAGTATGGACGCGCTGATTAAGAATTGCCACGATCCTCGAAGCAGTATGCAGAGGAGCACTGGCAGATGGCCACCCATCGACCGCTTTGGCGAAACCGCCCGCGGGGAAGTCATGCGGAGGGCCATGGCACCTTCGGACGCCTGGCGCTTCGCGTCCGGCTGCCGGCTAACTCGCCAGCGCCGACCGATATGATTGGCATCACGTCCAGCTCGCCCAGCTCTCGAAAAGGGACGACGGCTCGGCCGCCCATGACCCCCATTGCGTTCAACGCTCCCTTACGAGACGAAAACCGCGGTACACGAAGTCCGCATGCGGAATGGGACCGTGCCTCCTAGCACCGCGGGCAAGGTCGCCGCCGCGTAGACACAGGCCTCCCCGAAGCACGCGATAGCCGGTCGGGTTGGCCTCAGTAAGGTGATCACTAATGGCACTGCCCCCTGGGTAAGGGGCGTAGAGGCTTGATGTCCATTCCTCGACATTCCCGGCCATGTCTACAGCGCCCAGCTCGGATGCGGCCGACTCGTACTGCCAGACCGGCGTGGTCCTACGGGGCCCGCCTTCTACAGTATTGCAGCATTGCGGCTGCCACACACTTCCGAATGGGTACTCGTTCCGCGACGGGCCACGAGCCGCATACTCCCATTG
>JALYIG010000164.1 GCA_030775885.1 Acidobacteriota bacterium
GAAGGGGGACGCGTATTTGCAGTCGGGGGGAGGGAAGCAGGCAAACATCAGCTTTCCATTCAATGGCTCGTCGGTCGCGAAGACATACAGCAATGTTGCGTTCGCTGCCAGCCATCTTAAGTTCACGCAAGTGCAAAATTTGGGCTGGGTTGTCGAGGCTAATACCCACTTCAGCTTCACGGCGCAGAATAAGCCCTTCGCCTCCTTTGATCAACCATTCTTCTTTGGAATGGACGGCCGAGGCTACTTCGACAAAGGCGCTCAGAGCCAGGATGTTTCGCTCGGCGGGAGTTCCCAGTTAGGCCAGACACCCGTCGATCTCGTGTCCGTCCACCTTACTGCGCCTTCGAGTGGGAGTCAGGTTCTCGGAGCACAGTTTTCTACCAATGTGCATCTTTCGGAAGTCATGCCCGCAGCGTCGATGCAGGTGAATTACGAGATCGATAAATCGAGCGCGAGTTACTCAGCGAGCGGACCTTCAAACTCCCCCTTCGACGTGGATGTGCCTTATCCCTCGGGGCAGCCCAGCTCTGAGGCCCACATTCATCCCACGTATTCGGGAGGGAATAATACGGAGTACTCAGGGAAGGTAGATCTGAGCGAGTTGGGTGGGCCACCTATTACAGGAGAATTCCGGCTGGGCTACCAGGGCGGCCATGACTATTGGCTGACCCGTGTGGGCTTCACCTTTGGTGGGCCGGGGATCGTGCTGATCCCGGTGCCGCCGGTCATGAACCTATATAAGGTGCAGGGTGGACTAGGACACAACTTCCCGATCAGTTCGTTTAAGAACCTCGGCTCGTTGAGCAGCGAACACCCGGTAATCGACAGTTCCTTCGTCTTCATGGCAGGAATGCGCATTGGAATGCCCGACCAGTTTACATACACACTGGATGGCGATCTTGTGATCAAGACAGGGGGCCAGGATGGCGGCGCCCGTATGGATTACCACGCCTGGCTGTTGAAGCAGGCAGACGGTGGAAACGGAGACTTCCAGGGCTACTTTCAATATGCCGGCAACAATTTCGACGGGCGCTTGTGGGGCCGCCTCAATCTCCTCGATGGCATGGCCTATCTCGACGTTGGCAGCAATGAGAACAGCGCGGCTGTCGATATCCATTTTGGTCCTGGGGCACCATGGCACATCGACGCGGGCAAAAAGCAAGGGCCACGTATTCGAGGCCATATGCTTGTAGCGGATGCCGATATGTATATGATGCTGTCCGACGGAGGACTCTCGTTGGGTGGCGGAGAGAGAGTGGACCTCACGGTAGGGGATGATTCCATCGCCTCCGCTTACTTCCGCGGAAATGTTGACATGGGGTTGACCATTACGTCGCAACCGCACATCGTCGGCGATTTTTCGGACAATGCTGAGGCGGGCGTCTGCGTGGACGACATCTGCGTGTCCGACAATGTCACGGCGCAGATCCACGCCGAATACTCACCGCTCCAAATTCGCGCTACCAGCAGCCTTCCGCTCCCATGGCCGCTGAGCGATATTACTTTCACGGTACACCTGTGAACTCGACAAGGCCCATCTCAAACGCGTTCGCCGCTCTTCTGATTGTGACGGTTCTGGGCGCCTCGTATCCTTCGTCGGCGCAGGAGTCTACCGGTGCGATGTTTGCCGCTTCGGATGGTAAGGGCCATGTCTCCCTGCTCTGGTTTCCGCCGCCTTCGAGGTGGCCCTCAGGTGGCTGGCGGTTGTCCGACTCAGCCGGGCAGGTGTTGGTGCCGCAGATTTCTCTCGGCGACCCCGCCGCTGTGCAGTCGCTCTCCGTTGAAGATGCTGACGTAGTTCGGAAGCTGCCGGCAGTTCTAGCGAGGCCCGATCCCAGCCCGAAGCGCAAGCAACTCATCAATATTCTTGGGATGCGGGCCTTCAGTGAGCTGGGCTTTGCTCGGTCTCTGGGCCTGGCATGGACGCTGGAAAGCGTGCCTCCGGGCAGTCACTCCTACAAGATTGAGGGCTTGGGCGCCGACGGCAAACCCTCCGGCTTACAACTTACCGCAACCCAGGTGGATTCATCGCGCCCAACGCCGTTGCCACCCTCTCCAGCCGATCTGCAGGCAAAAGTCGATACCCAGGGTGTCGCTCTGCTCTTTACCTCGCCGGCCGAGAACCGTCAGCTTCCCACGATTGCATATACCGTCGAACGCGACGGTGGCGGCCAAAACGGTGCGGCCGTGACTGCAAAGCCCATTATCTTGGGAGCGCGCTGGGACCCGAAGATTCCCGTTGTTGTCGACCGCAATGCGCCCCCAAATGAGATGCTGACCTATCGCGTCTTCAGCATCGACGTCTTCGGGCGGCGGAGCGAACCCTCAATCATTCGCATCTTCTACCCGGATTTCCGGGCCTTGATGCCTCCGCAACCCGTCATCGCCGAGGGCGGCTTAGGAAAAATCGTCGTGCGATGGAAGGCCGAGCAGAAGGCGAATCTGGCCGGCTACCTGGTGGAACGCGGATTTCTTCAAGCTGGCCCCTACGAATCTCTGACCGCGCAAGCTTTGCCTCCTGGCACCGCGCAGTACGAAGATGGCAGTGCACGGGGAGGGACTACTTACTACTACCGGGTGCGTGCCGTGAATCTTCGAGGCGACCTGGGAACTCCATCCGACGCGGCCGCGGCACAATCCAGAAATCGTGCATCGCCACCCAAAGTTGAGGGACTAGCTGCGGACGCTGGCCAAACGCGAGTTCGCCTGACCTGGAAGCCTGTACCCTTCCCGGTGGCAGGATATTTTGTGGAACGGCAAGCCGTCTCCGGAATCGCTGGCGTAGAAAGTTGGGTGCGGCTCAATCCGCACGTTACCCCCGAGCCTCTGCTCGACGATTACTTGGGCCTCAGTTCGGGCGCGACGATGAAATATCGAGTGGTCGCAGTCGCGTTCGATAATTCAGAGGGTCCACCCGGAGATCCTGTACAGGTCGTGCTCGCAGATCGTTCGCTTCCCACCACACCTTTAATCTCGGGAGTCAGCGGCATCGACGGGAAGGTGACGCTTACCTTTCAACCCGGGTCGCCGGCCGCAAAGGCAACGCAGTTCCTCGTGCTTCGCTCCGGGCGAGCAGACGATCTAGGCGTGGTCATCGGCGATCCTCTGCCGGGAAACTCGCGCCAATTTGTCGATCTCTATGTTGCCCCCGGCGAAAGCTATTGGTATCGAATTGTAGTGACCGATGAAGCTGGAAATCGCAGCGATCCCACGCGTCCCGTCGCGGTCCGGGTGAGCGCCTCGGCGATTCCCACTCCGGCTACCCCCGCCCTGCGGTATTCCGCCACACCCTATCCCCACGTGGTGATTGAGTTCGCCGCGCCGCCGGCAGGTCTGCTTGTCATCGTGGAGCGCCAGGAACAGTCGGGTGGCGGGTGGATCCGCATTGCCGGCCCGCTGACTGGCATGACGGCTGCCGACAATTCACTCCCTAAAGGCAAGTCTACAGCGTACCGGATCTCTTACCTGACAAGTGACGGAAGCGTAGGACCCACAAGTGAAGTGGTGGACATGACGAACCATTAGGTCATGCAAATTGTCCCAGGTTGGTCCTGTGCTTCGCCAAAAACATCAGACCGAAGAATGGCCGATTTCCAATGCTAGAGTACGGCTCTGCATACCGCTTAGAGGACGGAGTCGAGTGAGTTAGTGGCAGTTCTGATGGTTGAACTCGTTGTTGACGCCTTGATCGAATACCCCGCGATGCAGCCCGACCCAGCTCCTGTGACACTATGGGAAGCGTTTGAGCGAGGAGAGTTATGGAGATCCATGCGGCAGCCTCCAACATTTCTCTAATCTCGACGTCACATCGCAAAACAGCAGCAACCAGTTTTGCGGCTTCGCACTGTATAACTCGAATATGACGCCATCTGGAGTCGGGATCGCCACATCCAGCTTCACAACTACCGACAGCGTACCTGCTCCTTCTGATCGACAGCGTGATCCTTCCGTATCCGCGTAGGTATGATGGATGTTGCGATGGCTCAGTCAATGCAAGCGAGGCGGGCCGTTCAGAATTGGGAAGACGGATCGGATGAATCAGGTCACAGCGAGAAAAGTCGAACTCTTTGACACCAGCCTACGGGACGGACTGCAACAGCCCAACCTCGATATCTCCATTCCGAATGCCGTAAGCCTGCTAGCGCGTATGGCCTCCTTCGGCATTCAGTTCGCGGAGATCGGCTTCGCCGGTGCAAATCAGTTCGTCGGAGATCTCGCAAAGGCAGTCGAGTCGGTCGACACGGGTGGGATGAAGCTTGCTCTGTTTGGAAGGACACGCGGTCGCGGGACGAAGGTTCAGGACTGGTCGGATGCAAAGTTCATGATCCGGCATAAAGCGCGCGTTCCGCTTGCGGTCGTAGTCGTGAAGTCCCGACTGCTCGATGTATCCAAGTCGCTTGAAACGACGCCGGAAGAAAACCTTCGTATGGCGTGGGAGACCGTTGAGTGCCTCCAGGACAGCGGGCTCGAGGTATTCGTCGACTTCGAGCACGCCATGGATGCCGTTTGCGGACGCCGCGAAAACGGAGAGCCCTGCGATCCGGATTTCGCCAAGCGCAGCTTGGAATACTTCCATCAGATCCTCGGACAATGCGTTCGCCAGAAAGTCAGTCGCCTCATAGTCTGCGACACAACCGGGGGCGCCTCACCCGAGGAAGTATCGAATCTGTTCGGCGACCTGACGCGAATCTATCCTGATGCAGGATTCGGTTTTCACGGCCACACCGATCGCGGCCTCGGCGTTGCCAACACTCGCGCCGCCATCTTCGCCGGCGCCGTTCAAATTCAGGGTACCGTGCTCGGAACCGGTGAGCGCTGTGGCAATGTGAATCTCACGACTGTCATTGGCAGCATGCAACTCCGCAACGAAGCCGAGTTCGTCTCACCCGAATCGCTCCCTGGCCTGACCAGCCTCGCCCATTCCGCCTATGCGGCCTTCCGTCTTGAAGCCCCGCACGGTGCTCCCGTCGTCGGTCTCGGCGCCTTTGGAACCTGGGCGGGCATGCATGGCAGCAGCGAGCAGAAAGATCCGGGCGCTTACCTTTGGTGTGATCCTGCCCGCGTCGGCGCCAAGCCGCGCATCGGCGTCAACGGCCAATCCGGGCGCGCCAACATCATCCTGCTTTCCAAGTCACTCGGCGTCCCGCTCAACTCGTCACAGGCACAGGCCTTCATTGACATCAATGAGGCGATGATCGAAGGCGGCGGATTCACCTCCAGCGAAGTCTCCTTCACGCTCGCCTGCATGAAAATTCTCAAGACTCTTCCTACGACCTTCAGCGTCAAGGGCTGGCGCGTGTTGGATGAGTCCGATCAAAGAGGGAATCGATATGTCCAGGCCTCCATGTCCCTCGCGGTCGGCCACTCGGAGGTCACCACCTCTCGCGCTGAGGGCTCCGGTCCCGTCGACGCGTTGACCAAGGCAATCCGCCAGGAGTTGGAAAACTGGTATCCCACCATCAAACAGATGCGGTTGGATACTTTTAGTGTTACGGCAATCGACGTCTCCGCTCACGACACTGCGGCGCACGTCCGCGTCACGGTAAGTTTTCACGCCGACGGCCACGATCCGTGGACCACAGCCGGTGTCAGCAGTGATCTTAACCAAGCGGCTCTGATGGCCATTGTCGACGGTTTCCACTACTGGCTGCTGACAAGTGCCGCGCCGTCCACCAACTCGCAGGTCGCGCTTGAAACTCAGGGTTGAACAACCCGGTAGGTGACGGTGCAAAAGACCCGTGTGGTTCATCGGCCAGCATACGAAAGGGCCAAAGCGCTCATCGACCACTGATTACTGCCTGCAATGTGTGAGCGTGATCGGCAGGATCGCGTCGAGTACAGGGAGATTCTTGTATTGCCGTCTAGGACGACGTCAACAATGCTTACAACGGCACATCGTACGTACACGGCGCGCAATCCATTATCGGACATATCACTTTTGTAATGTGTATTTTATTAGTTTTTTCCAATGACTTAGTCAAAGATTGTGGCGGAGAGGGGGGGATTCGAACCCCCGATAGCCTTGCGACTATGTCTGATTTCGAGTCAGGTGCATTCAACCGGGCTCTGCCACCTCTCCGCGCTCATACCAGTTTATAACATCTGCACTGCCTTGCTGAAGCTTCCATTCGCCTATTGGGAACAACTTCTGCTCCCCTCAGGCCAGTAGCACTTCTATACCCTTACTCCGCAGCAATTCCACATATTCAGGTGCAAGTTCGCTGTCGGACACTACTGTGTCCGCAGCACTCAACTGCGCAACCGGGATCATCGCGCTCCGCCCGAACTTCGTATGGTCGGCCACGATGATCACCCGGTTTGCGATCTCGATCATCTTCTGCTCTGACCCGACTACCAGTGTGTTGTTGTTACTGAACCCTTCCTCGGAGACGCTGCCGATTCCCATGATCAGCACGTCCGCCCGAATCAGGCTCAACATTTGCTCGCACAGTGGTCCCAACATCACCCGGATACGCGGATCGAGATATCCCCCCGTCAGCGTCAACTCGATATTGCGTCTCGCCTCCAAAGTTTCGGCGATGGGAAGGGAATTGGTGATAATGTGCAGGGACTTCGAAGCCAGTTCTCCGGCAACCGCAGCCACTGTGGAACCGCCGTCGAGGATCACCGTTTGGCCATCCTCAATCAATCCTGCGGCCATGCGCCCGATCCGATTCTTCTCATCGCTGAACCGCGCGCTCTCCACGGTAAAGTCGAACGCGGCGCTTCCGTTCGGATGCGCCGGAACAGCGCCCCCATAGACGCGTTTGAGCACCCCTGATTCTTCCAGATCGTCCAGG
>JALYIG010000165.1 GCA_030775885.1 Acidobacteriota bacterium
CGGGCGTTCGTTGGGCAGAGGTAGCATTCGGGATCGTATGCCAGGCCGGGAGCGGCGGTCTGCTTTGTCGTCTCGCCCTGCCAGGGACGCTGGGTGCGCTGCGGAGAGACGAGGATCCACTGGCGGAGAAGAGGATTGTAGCGGCGGTGGGGAACGAGATCGAGTGGGCGGGGTGTGGCAGGCACAGGCATTCCTCTTGAGGCTAAAAAGCAACGGTTACAAGTGTAAGCGAGAATGGGACGATGGTGGGTCAGCTGGTTTCGTAGGTAGTGGTCAGCTTCAACTCCAAGGCAAATGAAGTTGCCGAAAACCCCGTTTTTCGGGTGGATGCAGTTCCGAAACGATGTTTGCGACGCTCCGACTGACCACCCTGGGTTTGGCAGGCCTTAATCAGGTTAACTGCATGCTCGCTTTGTTTCATAAGGTTGCAGGTGGTTAGTTCAGTTTTGACCATCATGTCGCATAGGTGTAAGCGTATCGTCAGGAGTCCGCCCGGTCTTGCGGAGCAATATACATCGCGGTTTCGAGCACCTCACTTATTCGTCCGACGTGCGACGAACGCCACGCGCCGACAGCTTGTAGGAGTTGTGTAATTTGCCTGAGCAATTGAGGAGTCATCATGCCCGATAAAAGAATAGAACTGCCGAACGCAAGAAAGTCTGACGCGGAGCGCCTGCAGGCGGCAGCCAAAGTTGCGTTGAATGAACCAAACGAGACGAACCAGAATCCGAATGTTGTGACGCGAGATGAGTGGGTGGTGGCGCGCAAAGACCTGCTCGCCAGGGAAAAGGAGTTCGACCACGAGCGGGACAGGCTGACCGAGGCACGGCGCAACTTGCCTATGGTCTTGGTCGACAAAGAGTACGTCTTCGACGGACCGCAAGGCGACGTGACCCTTCGCAACCTTTTCGAGGGACGCCGTCAGCTGATCGTGTATCACTTAATGTTCGAACCGGCTCGGGACACGGCCTGCAAGCACTGCTCCTGCGTAATGGACAATATCGCGGGAAGCTTGGTGCATTTGACCGCCAGGGACACGTCGTTCGCGGCCATTTCGCGCGCCCCGGTGGCTAAGATCGAAGCATTCAAGAGCCGGATGCAGTGGACTTTTCCCTGGCTTTCGTCCTTTGAGAATGACTTCAACTACGACTACCACGTCACCCTCGACCCCGAAAAAAGCTCAACCCTCTACAACTACAAGACATTCGATTATCGTGGGGAATTGCCGGGGCTGAGCGTGTTCTTTCGCGACGAAGTCGATCAGATTCTTCACAGCTACTCAACCTTCTTTCGAGGGCTGGATATGCTCCTTCCGATGTACCACCTCCTTGACCGGACTCCGCTCGGCCGTCACGAAGAAATGGGGATCAGTATGGCGGACGGTGAGGACTCCTGGATCAGGTATCACGACGCCTACGGAGATGGGGGCGTTCGGGAACGCGAACGTTGTTGCGACTCGACCAGCTAGGACGTTCAAGACTTTCAGCCCTCAGCCGTGTCGGGGCTGAGGTTACGCGGAACGAGAAGCATCGAGAGGTGATCGTCATGGCGAAACTTGGAAACAACATCAAGATCACCACACCACGCTCTGCGCAAATAAAGTTACGCGAGATGTTCGTCGCCCTTGAAACGACCTTGCGGTCTCCGGATAACGATACGGACGTTTCTCGTAGATGGGTCTGGCACGGTAGGTTTTGTGTATATCCAAATGCCGATGCGCTCACTGTGACTCAAATGCGGATAGCTCCGTGGCTCGAAATCGCGGTCGATGATCCCGCAAGTGCTGCCGAGAAGTTGGACGCCCTGGGCCTGGTGCGGTTGACCGTGGCCGAATGCCGGGACGGAGCCCATGTCTACTTCGTGGCGCCGGCGGTCTTGTATTCAGACTCGCCGCTGCATAGCCGTAGCGAAACGATGGGATTTACAAACGGATTCATGAATTCGAGAGATGTTCAACCGCTTCAGCAGTGGCATCACAAGGTGACTCGTGCCTCAATCAGATTTTAGGTCAGCTATCGAATCGAAAAGGGTACCCAAGGCAGTTGCCGATGGCGCAGCAGGGATGCTCCTCGCCTGTGCCGACATCTCGGGAAATCCGGGCCAGGTGTTCCGAGCGCTCACTACAGACGAGGTAGAAAAATGGTGGGCGACCCCCGGCGTTTACCACCTGAAGGATTGGAAAGCGGACTTGCGCGCTCAGGGACGCTGGAGCGTCATCGTCGAGTTGGAAGACGGTCGGCATTTCAACGAGCGGGGAGAGTTCTGTGA
>JALYIG010000166.1 GCA_030775885.1 Acidobacteriota bacterium
CACCCGGATACAATAGAGGTTTGGCCCTATACGCACTCGAGGAAAGAATGTCCGAAGCACCCGAAAAGAACTCCGCAGCCGCGTCGACCGTAGACCGGCAAGCCGCTCCGAAGCCGCTCAAGTCCACCCTGAATCTCCCGCAGACCGACTTTCCCATGAAAGCCGGCCTTCCCGTCAACGAGCCTAAACGCCTCCAGCAATGGGAGGATGAGGACCTCTACGGACAGATCCGCCGTGCCCGCGCCGGCGCGCCGCGCTACATCCTCCACGACGGCCCGCCGTACGCAAATGGCGCCATCCACCTCGGCCACGCGCTCAATAAGACCCTCAAAGATTTCGTCGTCAAGACCCGCACCATGGCGGGCTTCGACGCCCCCTACGTCCCTGGCTGGGACTGCCACGGCCTGCCCATCGAGATCAAAGTCGACGAGCAGCTCGGCCGAAAGAAGCTTGAGATGGATCCCGTTCAGGTCCGGCGCGCCTGCCGCGAATACGCGCAGAAGTACCTCGATCTACAGCGCTCCCAATTCATCCGCATGGGCATCTTCGGCCGCTGGGCCGAGCCCTACTCCACCATGGACCCGGTCTACGAAGCCCGCATCGCTGAGACCTTCTTCCACTTCTTCGAGAACGGCTTCGTCTATAAAGGCCTCAAGCCCGTCTCCTGGTGCATCTACGACCGCACCGCCCTCGCCGAAGCCGAAGTCGAGTACGAGATGCACACCTCGCCCTCCGTCTACGTCCGCTACAAACTCACCAGCGACCCCACGCCCATCCACATCGACCTGGTCCCGAAAGCAGTCGTTCCAACCCTGACATCCTCTGCAACGGAAGAAGAGAAGCAGAAAGACATCTACGCAATCATCTGGACCACTACCCCGTGGACCCTCCCCGCCTCTCTCGCCATCGCCTTCCATCCCGAGATGGAGTACGTCGCCATCGACTGCGTGGGCGGCACTTACATCGTCGCGCAGGCCCTGCTCTCAACCGTCATAGCGCACTGCCACCTGATGTCTGCGAAGCATCCCACCGAGCCCGCCTCGCAGTCCGACATGGTAGCGGCCTTCAAGGGAACGCATCTGGACGGCGCCACCTTTGCCCACCCCTTCCTCGACCGCACCGTCCTCGGCATCAACGCAACTTACGTCACCGCGGATCAGGGCACCGGCGCCGTCCACACCGCGCCCGCCCACGGTGTCGACGACTTCGCCAGCGGCACCCGCTACCACTTACCCGAAGTCCAATATGTCGACGATGCCGGCCGCCAGATGGGCACCGAGCGCTTCGGCGGCGGCGAGCCTCAGCCCTACGAAGGTCTCACCGTCTTCAAATCCAACGCCCTCATCATCGAGTTGCTGAAGGAAAAAGGCGCGCTCCTCTCCGCCACCACCTTCGAGCACTCCTACCCACACTGCTGGCGCTGCCACAATCCCGTCATCACCCGAGCCACCGAGCAGTGGTTCATCGACATGGAAACCGTCATGCCCTCGGGTCCCCACTCCTCGTCTGAGGGCGTCACTCTGAGCGAAGCTCAGAATCTCGGTAGTTCGTCCTATACGGCACAGACGCCGACAGCCATCACCACCTTCCGCCAGCGCGCCCTCGACGAAATCAAGCGCGTCACCTGGGACCCATCCTGGGGTCAGGAACGCATCACCAACATGGTCGCCACGCGCCCCGACTGGTGCATCTCCCGCCAGCGCATCTGGGGAGTGCCCATCGCGGTCTTCCTGTGCCGCAAGTGCGCCACGCCACTCCGCGATCCCGCCGTCAACAAGCTTGTCGTCGATCTCTTCATGAAGGAATCCGCCGACGCCTGGTACGTGCACACGCCCGAAGAAATCCTCCCCCCCGGGACCGCCTGCACCTGCGGCCACACCGAGTTCCGCAAGGAGATGGATATCCTCGATGTCTGGTTCGAATCCGGCGCAAGCTCCCACGCCGTCCTCGACTTCGACCCCGACACTCAGCAACTCCGCGGCACAGACCCACGCGCCGACCTTTACGCCGAAGGCGGCGACCAGCATCGCGGCTGGTTTATGTCCTCGCTGCTCTGCTCCATCGGCATGCACGACCGCGCGCCTTTCAAGTCCGTCGCAACCTACGGCTGGACCCTCGACGAAAAGGGCCGCGCCCTCTCTAAATCCCTGGGTAACTTCATCGACCCCGTCGCCATCATGGACCAGCTCGGCGGAGACATCGTCCGCCTGTGGGTCGCAAGCGTCGACTTCCGCGAAGACGTAGTCGCCAGCCTGCCCCTGCTCAAGCGCCTGGCCGAAGAGATCTACCGTAAGCTGCGCAACACCTTTCGCTTCCTCCTCGGAAGCCTGCGCGAGATCGACCCCATCACCGGCGAAGCCCACGACTTTGATCCGCGCCCGATGGCCGAAGGCGGCGACGCGGTTCCTTTCGAGCAGCAGCAGCCGATCGACCAGTACATCCTCGCCCGCACCGCCGAACTAACCGGCAAGATCACCAAGGCCTACGCCGACTTCGAGTTCCACCGCGTCTACCACTTGCTCAACGAGTTTTGTAACTCCGAGCTCAGCGCCTTCTACCTCGACGTATTGAAGGACCGCCTGTACACCTACCCAGTCAAGTTCAAACCCGGCCGCGAGTACCAGCGCGATCTCTACCTCGCCCGCCGCAGCGCACAAACCGCAATCTACAAAATCACCGACGCTCTCGCACGCCTAACCGCCCCAATTCTCAGCTTCACTGCCGACGAAGTCTGGCAGTCCCTCCCCCACACCCAGGGCAGCATCCACCTTGTACTCTTTCCAAGCGCCGAAGATTTGGCGGTATCCGCAACTTCAGCTCGTCTGCTCGAAAACTTTATCGTTTTGCGTCGAGTGCGCGACTTAGTTTTGAAAAAACTGGAGGAGTTGCGGGCGTCTAAACTTATCGGTAAGTCCCTCGAAGCCACCGTAACTCTAACCAACTTCGAAGGCATTCCTTTCATTGGACAACTGCTGGACGCACACAGCAGATACCTGCCGGAGCTTTTTGGAGTTTCCGAAGTCCGATTGAGCTCGCACAATGACGCCATTGATCCTGAGAGAAGAAGACACGAGTTCGAGTCTGGCCCCGTTTCAGATGAAGCCTTCCTCTGGGCTGTCCGCGTCGAGATCGCTCCTATCAAAATTACAAAATGCGACAGATGCTGGCGCCACGTCCCCGACGTAGGCGAAAACGCCAGTTACCCCAGCGTCTGCCTCCGCTGCGCCGAAGCCCTCGACGCCATCGCCTTCCAACCCTACGCTGCCGCCGCTATCATCTAAAAGGCGCGTCGTACCCTGCGGTCGTCTTTCACGCGCGCGAGCGCGTCGAGAACCGCACGAAGTGCCGGGCCAACGGCCCGCGTTATCCTAGCCTGGGGCGAAGCCCCAGGTGGAGTGCCACCCAAAACAAGCGGGCTGAAGGCCCGCGCTAAACTTCAACCCGTCCCACGGAATTAGGAACCTACCCCCGAACCATGACTCAACTCACCATGACCGAAACCACATCGTCCCCCGCAACACTCAACTCGCTCGATCGCCGCCCCATCCTCCTCGTCATCTCGGCCCTCGTCATCCTCGCCGACCGGCTCTCGAAAAACTGGATCATCCACCGTATCCGTCCGGGCTACGACATTCCCATCATCCCCGGAGTATTCCGCCTCTCTCACGTACTCAACACCGGAGCCGCCTTCTCCCTGCTCGAGAACATGAACCCCAACGGAGTTCGCCTCGGTCTCATCACCTTTTCCGTCGTAGCCGCCATCATTGTCGTAATCCTGCTCTGGCGCACTGGCCGCACCTTCTCGCTCACCTCGGTCGCCCTTGCACTCATCCTTGGCGGAGCCCTCGGCAATCTCTACGACCGCATCCGCTTCCACCACGTCGTCGACTTCCTCGCCGTAAAGATCTACCACTACAACTGGCCCGACTTCAACGTCGCCGACTCCTGCATCGTCATCGGAGCCTGCCTCCTCCTGCTCGAAATCTTCCAGCCGCAACCAGCCCCGTAGCTACGGTCGTCGCGCCTCCCCTCACGACAACGCGCTCCTGCATGCGCTGATACCCTTTTCTTAGCCCTCGTGTCCTCCAACCACCGCAGTCTCGGCTTCGCATCCTGCGCCCTCGCCAGTTCCCTGTGGGGCTGCGGCTTCTACTTCGGAAAAATCGCCCTCGTCGAGATGAACGTCGGCGCAATGGTCCTCTACCGCTTCCTCTTCGCCACGCTCGCGCTTCTGCCCTTGCTGTTCACCCATAAGCCCGCCTTCAACCGCCGCGAATGGGCCACCCTCCTCCTCTGCGCCTTTCTCGGAATCCCCCTTCAGTTCCTTATCCAGTTCACCGGCCTCTCGCTCACCACCGTCTCGCACGCCTCACTGATGGTGGGCACCATGCCGGTGCTGCTCGCAGTCGCCGCCACGCTCTTTGCCCACGAGCGTATGGACGTCACCGGCTGGTTCTCCCTCGTCGTCTCCACCATCGGAGCCGCGCTCATCGCTCTTGGCGCCCGCCACGCCACCGGCACCAACAGCCCCACGCTCGCCGGCGACCTGCTTGTCGTCTTCTCGCTTGTCATCGCTCTCGGCTGGGTCCTCATCAACAAGCGCCTGATGGAACGCCATAGCCCCATCGTCGTCACCGCCTACGGCACCACCTGCGGCACCCTGATGCTGCTCGCCGTGGTTCCCGCAATCTACGGCCTGCCGCCTATCCATCACGTCTCGCTTCGCGCATGGCTCGCCCTCGCCGCCAGCGGCTTCCTCTGTACCGCCGCCACCACGCTGCTGTGGAACTGGGGAATGACGCAGGTCCCCGCCTCGCAGGCCGGAGTTCTGTTGAATATGGAACCCCTCATCGGCTCCATCCTCGGAGTCTTCCTGCTGCACGAAAGCCTCGGCTCCAGCGCGCGCATCGGCGCCGCCCTCATCCTCACCGCCGCCATCGTCATCACCACCCGCTCCCGAACCCGCATCCGCGAACAGCTTCCTTCCACATAACTCTCCGCCTGCACATTCTCGAACCCCGCACCGCGAAGCTAAACTCAACCTATGCACCTCACCGCTCGACTCGCCGCCATTCTGCGCTCGCTGCACTGGCGCCGCGGCCTGCGTGCGGGCTTCGCCGTCGCCACTGCGATGATTGTTTGCCGCCTTATCCATCACTCCATGGGCTGGGCCGCGCTCGGCGGCTTCGAAGCCACCCTGGTTGATAACGGAGGCCCCTACCGCAGCCGCCTCAACACCATGGCCACCGTCATCTTCGGCGGAGCGCTCTGCGGCATCATCGGCACCCTGGCCCCGCAAAACCTCCTCGTTGCAGCCTTGATCACCGCCGCCGTATGCTTCGCCGTCACCTTCGCCCGCGTAGCCTCGCAGCCCATCGCCTCCACCGCAGTCATCATCCTCGTCATCTACTTCGCCGGATTCGGCAGCGAGGGCCGTACCCTCTCCGCCGCACTCGCCAACATATCCTTCTACGTCCTCGGCGGACTTTGGGCGACCGTCATCAGCCTCTTCCTCTGGCCCGTCGATCCCTTCCGCCCCGCCCGGCTCGAAGTCGCCGCCTGCTACGATCTGCTCGCCGACTTCACCACCAGCATCCACACTGCATCGCACCACGCCGCTCACGACGACGATCACGCGCATGCCGTCGACTTCAAGCGCCAACTGCGCGCCCGCATCGAGAAGGCCCACGCCGCGCTCAATGCCACCGCTGCACGCGCTCCCGTGCGCACCGTCCGAGCACGCAACCTCAGCGTCCTGCTCGAGACCGTCGACCTCCTCTTCGCCGCCACCGTGCGCCTCACCGAACTCGCCGAGTTCACCGCGGACGCCAGCGATCAGCCCAACCCCATCGCCACCATCTCCACCACCCTCAGCGGAGCCGAGCGCGCCATCGCCCTCAACCTGCGCACTCGCCCCGCCGACAACGCAAAGTCCTTTGGCCCCTCAGGCTCGCACCGGCTGCAATACGTAACCCGCCCCAGCAGAATTCTCCCCATCCCTAACCCGGCCAATCCGCTACAAACTCACCTCCTCGCCGATCGGCGCGACGCCCTGCAAAATATCGAGATCGCCTTCGAAGCTGTGCGCGCTGTGTGGACCGGAGCCGATGTCCGCCCCGGCGCAACTACCCTCGACTCGATCGCCCCGTCCGCGCTCGAATCGCAGTCCGCAAGTGGTATCTCCGACTGGCTCGACCCTATCCGCCAGAACTGGACGCTCGACTCCATCATGTTCCGCCACGCCTTGCGCATGGCAATCGTCGGCGCAGTCGATGTTGTACTCCTGCGCGCCTTCCATCTCTCCCACGGCTTCTGGCTCGCCATGACCTCGATCATCGTGCTGCAGCCCTACAGCGTCGGAGTGTTGCGTAAGGGTCTGCAGCGCGTCGCAGGCACCGTCGGCGGCGGCATCCTCGCCGCCATCCTCGCTGCGAGCATTCACAGCGAAAGGGGCATCCTTGTCGTCATCACCATCAGCTCTATCCTTACCCTGGCTACCTACGCCGTCGACTACGGCTGGTACAGCTTCTTCCTCACCCCCACCTTCGTGCTCATGGCGCTGCCCTATCTGCGCGACTGGCGCTTCGCAGGCGTCCGCATCCTCACCACCTTTCTCGGAGCCATCGTTGCCGTCATCGCCATGCGTGTGCTCTGGCCGCAGAGCCTCACTCAGGAACTCACCCGCCTGCTCAGCCGCAGTGCCTCGGCCTGCGCCGCCTACCTGCGCGCCGTGCTGCGCTTCTGGGCCGCTCCCGCCAACGAAAGAAAATCAGCCGACCGCACCGTCCTCGCACCCGCCCGCCGAGCCTGCGGACTCACCAGCCAGGATGCAGAAGAAGCCCTCGACCGCATGATGCTCGAGCCCACTCTTCCCGGCCTCACACCCTCCGGCAGTCCCGCATCCCACACCGAGAGCGCGCTCTCCTTCACCACCTACATCCGCCGCCTCACCCAGTGCCTCACCACACTCGCCTTCGTCGGCACACCCGACACACGCACTATCGCCCGCCTCGAACGACTCAACCACCGCCTAGCCGACATCTGCGCGCAACTCGACCACACCTCCGACTGCGCAACTTCAACTCCGGTTGCCTCAACCACACCAACCCCGGGTGCCCCATTCATGCCGGAGCCTTATCCCGGCATGAGTGGGTTCGACGACCCCTCCATCAACCCCGACTCCCTCGCCGAGCAAATGCTCCAGCGCATGGAGCGACAGGCCGAAGTCCTCAAACGCGCCACCGCCGCCCTCGCACCGCGACCCTCACCCTCCACCGCCTCCTCGGAACCACTGATTCTGTAGTCCTGAGCGAACCCCTGGACTGTCATCCCAGGCGATACCCCCTTAAGCCGTCATCCTGAGGGAGAATCCCCAAGCCGTCATCCTGAGGGAGAATCCCCAAGCGGTCATCCTGAGCGAACACACTATCTGTCATCCTGAGCGAAGGTGCGCAGCACCGCAGTCGAAGGACCCCGACACGTCCCGCACCACCAAGACTGTGCGTACCCTTCACCCTCGAACCTCGGTGCTCACCCCGGAGGGAATGAATCAATTCCTCAGCATCGCCCGCGAGAACTCCAAGGCCCATCCCAGCATGCAATACACCTTCAGCGCCAAATAAACGCAGCTTCACTAACTTCCGGGTACCCCATTCATCACAGTCTCATCGTGATGAGTGGGATGCCGAACCTCACACCCGCCCCACACCCCGCTTCACCGTTCTCGCCCAGACCGTAATCAGCGCCACGCCCGCAAACATCAATCCCGCAGCCAGTCCAATCCACAATCCCACCGCGCCCATCTTCCTGCCAAACCCCAGCCACCATCCGATGGGCAACCCAATCACCCAGTACCCGATCATCTGCACATACAGCCCCGCATGCGTATTCCCCGCCCCTCGCAGAGCGCCCGTAGCAGTGATCTGCACACCATCGAAAAACTGAAACGCAGCCCCCACCAGCAGCAGCGGAACCGCCGCCGCAATTACCGCCGGATCATGCGTGAATCCGCGCGCGATTGCTCCCGGCACAGCCAGCAGCAGCGCAGACATGCACAGCATGAACCCCGACCCAAACCCAATCGCCGTCCACCCCGCGGCCCTGGCCTCTCCAGCCGAACCGCGCCCCACCGCCTGCCCTACCCGCACACTTGCCGCCGCCGAAATCGCAAACGGAACCATAAACGTGAACGCCACGCAGTTCAAAGCAATCTCATGCCCCGCCAGAGGCACCGTTCCCATCACTCCAATCAACGCCGTCACCGCCGCAAAGATCGATATCTCCACAAAGATCTGCGCACCCACGGGAGCGCCCAGCCGCACCAGCCTGCTCACCCGAGCCCAGTCCAGCGCACGCTGCGCACTGCGTAGCCCATACCCATGCCGCCGGTCCACCCACCACACCGCCAAGCCTACAAACATCGCCAGATAAACCCGCGCCAGCGTCGTCGACCAGGCAGCTCCCACTACGCCCCACGCCGGAATCCCCACACTCCACGAGCCCACATGGAAGCGATGTCCAAACAGAAACAGCCAGTCCAGCCCGGCATTCACAAGATTCGCGCTCACCACCGCCGCAGCAATCGGCCGCACATGATTAAACGCCTGTAGATACCGCCGGAACGTCATATATAAAAACAGCGGCAGCGTCCCCCAGTTCAGCGCCCACAGAAACGCAATCGCCTGCCCCATCACCTCGCGATCAATGGGCATGCGCGTCATCGCCAACGGCCCCATCCAAACCATACCCATCAGTGCCGCGCTCAGCAGCCCAGCCAGCACCACGCCGCTCAGCAACCACTTATTCGCGTCATCCAACTCGCCCGCCCCATGTGCCTGCGATATGTAAGTATCCAGTCCCAGCAACACCCCACCAATCCCGAACGCCAGCGTGTTGTAAAGCACCTGCCCCAGCGCCACCGCAGAGATGGTCACCGCCGGATGCGGCAGATGTCCCACCATCACCGTATCCACCACACCCATCGACATCCACCCCACCTCTGCCATCACCAGCGGCAGGGCAAGACGAAGCATCGGCGCAATTTCTTTCCGTATCGACATGGCAAGGGGAACTCCGGACTTCCACTAGTCTCGCAGACTGCGCGCCCGCCGTCTCGCCTTCGAATCATCAGTCAAACAACATCCTCCTATATAGTGATTCCGTCTTGAAATCCGTACCTGAGGCGATACCATGAGCACGTCGGCCCGCTCCACACTCCTCCTCACCGTCCCTTGTCTGTTTGCGCTTTATCTCCCCGCGCAGCAAACTCCATACGTCGTCGGCAGCACCGTCAGCGGACACGTCTTCTGCGCCGACACCAACGCCCCCGCCCGCTTCGCCAAGGTCCTGCTCAAGTCCACCGCCCCCAGCCATGCAGGCGAAGACATGATGAAGAACATCACCGACAGCATGACCAAGGCCACCGGCAAGGGTGCCCAGCCCCCGAAGCCGCAGACCGACGACCAGAAGCGCGCTCTTGCAGCCGCCTCCAAAGGCATGGATCAGTTCACCGACATGCTCAACTCCTCCACCGTCGGTCTGGATGGCTCCTACAGCTTCGTCGGCGTCAAGCCTGGCACCTACTACGTCCACGCCCTTTACAGCGGATACATCGATCCCTACAGCCAGTTCTCCGACGAGGACTTCGCCAGCACCGATCCCGCTATCCGCGCGCGCATCGCCCAGCTTCCTACCGTCACCGTCAGCGGCACCGACTCCGCACACGCCGAACTACGGATCGAACGCGGAGCCGCAGTCAGCGGTCGCATCCTTTACGACGATGGCAGCCCCGCCGTAGGCTGGACCCTCGCCGTCATTAAGCCAAAGTCCATAGAAACCCTCGCCGACGCAGCCTCCGCAGCGATGGCCCCAGCTCTGGCCATGATGGGCCTCAACCAGCCCGCCAAAACGGACGACCGCGGCCGCTTCCGCATCTCCGGCCTCACCCCCGGCGACTACGCCCTGCGCGCATCCCTCACCGCACCCGGAACCGGAATCAGCGCCGCAAACATGGGCGAAGCAGGGTCCGGAATCTCGCTCGCCGTCTACACCGGAGACACCTTCACCCGCGCCGACGCGAAACCCCTCAAGCTCGCCGCAGGCGACGAACTCACCGCCGCCGACATCACCGTCCCCTCGCGCAAGCTGCACAACATCATCGGCCACGTCGTCTCCAGGGACGACGGCCACACCCTCAACGTCGGCTTGGTCAACCTCACCGTCAAAGACAATCCCGCTATCAACCTCAAGGCCGCTATCCGCGACGACGGCAGCTTCCACTTTGAAGATCTGACCCCCAACCTCACCTACACCCTCACCGTCGCCGACGCCGCCGATGGCCGTAACGACGGCCCCGCAAACAGCATCATGGGCATCAGCATGCCCAACCCGGAGATCCTGCATAAATACGGAACCGACACCACCACCGTCCTGCTCACCGACACGGATGTCGACTCGATCACTTTGCACGTAGCTCAAACCGACTGGAAACCACCCGCTAAGAAGCCAAAGCCGCTCAACATTTCGCCCGGTGACCTGGTCAAAGGACTCCTCAACAGCAACTCCGACGACGACCCTAAATAAAGCGCCGCAACGCAACAAGTATCAGACATGCGCAAAAACGAACACAAGCACCCGCTGTGCCTGTCTCTGTCTCTCTCTGTTTATCATTCCCGAAGGGAATGCGCTTTTCGTTGTTGGTTCTCGCTAAAATCCGACCCTGCAAACCAGACCAATCCTCAGCCAGTTCAAGCAGTAATCCACCCTCGCTCACCCACAATCCGGCTACCATACGTGTACCCGCCGAACCGGCCAAAGTTCTCGAACACCCCCTCGGGAACCTCAACATTGCTCCAGATCGCATCCAGCGCCCCGCCAAGATTCGGAAAGCTCCGAACCGGGTCCATCTTCGGCACACCCAGGTATCCCAATCGCTCCACAAGCAAAAATGCACTGGTGAAACTCTCTGCTCTGCGGTCTTCTGCCTTGAACTGCGGATACACCCGCACCACGAAATGCTGTCCGCTGATATCAAACGATCTCCGAACCTGAATGACACATCGCATAGCATCAACCTCACCCCTGCTATGGCATTCGTGATGCCAAATCCCAAAAATGAATTCTGGATTGGGGCAAACCTCTTGTTTGTAATCGTTTGGCAGCTCTCATTTAGTTCACGGTGGCAACGTCGCCGAACGGAAGACTTCGCAAAACTTTCCCTTCTGCGGGAAGAAATGCAGCCGCCACCCATCCGTCAGGGTGCACTGAACGGAGTCTTCCTGTTTTCCATTCCACCCTGTCAACAAAAATCGTATAAAACGTTCATTTGAAATCAGATATACCGCACGGCAGCCACGGCCCGATGGAGTAGAATAAAGAGAGGTGATCTTCACTGCAAATTTAATCGCCGCCTAGTTTGAGCGTGAACTGGTGAGCTGTGTCCGATCGAAATGAGAGGCGAAGAATAGGATGGGGTCCGGATCTAAGTCTCGTCTTTCTAATCTTTTGCATCAAAAATGGGGGGAGGGGGGTTAGTTGCAGCCAGCAGTATCTGACAGCACCATCCGGATGATCGCCATCGACATGGACGGCACTCTTCTCGGGGAAGACGGCCAAGTCGGCCCGCGCAACCGCGCCGCGTTGCTCGCCGCCGAAGCCGCCGGAATCGAGGTCGTGGTCGCCACCGGCCGCCGGCACTCTTACGCGATGCACGTTCTGCGCCCGCTTGGACTCCGCCCCGCCAGCGCCCTGGTCAGCTCCAACGGCACCGTTCTCCGTACCCTCGGCAGCCACGGCGACGACCCCATCCCGTCCGAACTGATCGCCCGAACCCACCTTCCCCACGCCACCGCGCTCTGGCTCTGCGGCCACGTTGACGAATTCCGCAACGCCCTCGTCCTTACCTTCGACCGCGTCGGCCCCAACGGCGTCGACACTCGCGGAGCCCTTGTCGTCGAGCAGCTCGACCAGCTCAACGCCAGTATCGGCCGCTGGATGGCCGCCAACGAGCCCTACATCGCCCACGTCAACCCAATCGAGCAAGCGCTGCGATCCACTGGCAACGCAGAAGGCCCAGATTACGACCTGCCCATCCAGGCCATGCTCTGCGGCACCGTCGAACGCATGGCCCGCGCTGAAGCTCGCCTCCTCCAGCACCCGGGGGTCCACGCCTCCGGCCATCCATCGGGCCGCTCCGGCCGCACCATGAACGGCCCCAGCACCACCAATACGGGTGCCCCACGTCTCGATTCTGAGACGTGCGAATCGAGCCTCAAAACCTGGGGTGCCCCATCCATGACGGCTTCATCGTCATGGGTGGGATCCCCGAATCCCCTTGACCCCGAACCCATCCTCACCCTTCACCGTACCGAGTATCCCGGCCGCGATCTCTCCATCCTGGACATCCTCCCGGCCGGCTGCTCCAAGGGCGCCGCCATCCTATCCCTCGCCGCCGCCCGCGGCATCGACCCCAACCAGATCCTCGCCATCGGCGACAACTGGAACGACGTCTCCATGCTCGAAATCGCCGGCTCCGCAGTCCTGATGGACAACGCCCCCGAAGACCTCAAAGCCCTCGCCCGCAGCCGCAACTGGCGCATCGGTCTCTCCAACACCGCCGACGGCGTCGCCGAAGCGATCGAAACCGCCCTCGCCGTGGCCGCCCAATGACCCACCACCCAAAACCTTCGTCATCCTGAGCGAAGTTCAACTCACAAGGAAAAACTGTCATCCTGAGCGCAGCGCGGAGTCGAAGGACCCCGAAGACTCCCGCCCAAGCTCAACCGCTCGCAGTTTTCAGCACCATAAGCTCTACCCCGAAATGGCCAGCGCCTTCGGCAACTTCTCATATATCCCGCCGAACCCGCCGTTCGACAGAATCGCCACCACATCCCCACTCCGCAGTTCCGGCACAATCGCCGCCACGATCGCATCCGCGTCCGCATATACCGAAGACTCGAATCCGCGCGCACGCAGCGCTGTCGCCACATTTTCCGGATGCAACCTCTCCGCCGCCGGAATCGACTCCGACTTGAACACCGCCGCCAGCACGCTGCGATCCGCCAGTGCCAGGCTGTCCACCAGCGCCTCCTCGAACACATTCCTCCGCAGCGTATTCGAACGCGGCTCCAGCACCGCCCACAATCGTCGCCCCTCGTACGCTGTCCGCAGCGCCCTTAGCGTCTCGCGAATTGCCGTTGGATGGTGCGCAAAGTCGTCGATGATCGTCACGCCCCCAACCTCCGCCCGCACCTCCAGCCGCCGCTTCACCGACCGGAACGTCGCCAGCGCCTCCGCAATCGCCACCGCCGGAACTCCTTGCCCCGCAGCCAGCGCCACCGCGGCCGTCGCGTTCAGCGCATTATGCTCGCCCGCCATCGGCAGCCGCAGCGCGGCAAAGTGCTCGCCTCCACGCAGCAGCGTCCAATACGTCAATCCACCCTTATGCCGCATGTCCGTCACGCGCCAGTGCGAGTCCAGCCCAAACCCGTACCGCTCAACTGCGCAGAAGGCTTTCGCCACGCACTCGCTCACGTTCTCGCTGCCATCGAACGCGACCAGCCGCCCGCGCCGCGGAATCAAATTCACCAGCCGCTTGAACGCCGTCTTCACCGCCGCCAGGTCTGGATAAATATCCGCATGGTCGAACTCGACATGGGTCAAGATCGCCGCGTCGGGAAAGTAGTGCAAAAACTTCGGCCCCTTGTCGAAGAAGGCGGTGTCGTACTCATCGCCTTCCAAAATAAACGGCTTCGTTCCGCGAACCATGAAGCTGGTGCCAAAGTTCTCCGCCACACCGCCAATCAAAAACGAAGGCGCAAATTCCGGCCGCATCCGCGACGCAACCTCATAAATCCAAGCCAGCATGCTGGTAGTCGTCGTCTTGCCATGCGTTCCCGCGACCACGAGCGGTTCGCGTCCCGCTAGAAACTCGTCATGCAGCACTGCAGCCATCGACGTAAAAGTAATTCGCGTGTCCAGCACATATTCCAGCTCAACGTTTCCCCGCGAGATCGCATTCCCTACAATCACCAAGTCCGGCCGCGGCACCAAATTCACCTCCGCGTACGGCTGATGCAGGTCAATTCCCAACCCAGACAGCACGTCGCTCATCGGCGGATAAGCCGCCGCGTCCGAACCAGTCACGCGATGTCCGCGCGCCTGCAACATGCCCGCCAGCGAGGCCATCGCCGTCCCGCAAATCCCAATCAGATGAATATGTTTCGCCAAGATTGTTCCCCTTACCTCTTTACCGCTGCTTCCAGAAACTCCAGCCGCGCGCTCTGCCCTTCACTCAAATCCAGCCGCACGCGCACTCCAAGCGGCACCGTTACATTCGGCGTGTCCACGTGCCCCGACCGCAGCCCGATTGCGATCGGTCCCACAAAATCCTTCAGCGAATGCAGAATGGCACCTTCGAGCAGCGCCTGCTCGCTCGCCCCGACACATTGCAGCATATCGCCGAACACGATCCCGCTCACATACTCCAGCATCCCCGCATACCGCAGATGCAGCAACATGCGATCCCACTGGTACGGCTTCGTCCCAATATCCTCCAGAAATAGCACCCTCGGCGCATCCGCCCCCGCGGTCAAAGCCGCATAGGGCGTGCCCAGAGCCTCCGTGAAAATCGACAAACACCCGCCCGCAATCACTCCATCGG
>JALYIG010000167.1 GCA_030775885.1 Acidobacteriota bacterium
GGCTTATGTTGGGTCAAGGTAAGGGCGAGCGGAAGAGTGCCGGCGCGAAGGCGTTGTTTGGAATGGCGCCGGAAGAGTTGCGTTCCGTGGTGGAGGGGTTGGGGCTGCCAAGGTATCGGGCGGTGCAGTTGGGAGATGCTCTGTATAAGCAGCGGGTGGGTTCGATTGAGGAGGTGACCACGCTGCCGATAGAGGTGCGGGAGCGGCTTACGACGGAGGGCTACGGGGTGGGACTGCCGGAAATTGTGCAGGCAGCGAAGAGTGTGGACGGGACGGAGCGCTATCTGGTTCGGCTGGCAGATGGGGAGACCGTGGAGACAGTTTGGATGCCGGGTGGGGATGGCGGCGAGCGCGGGGATGGGAGCGATGCGGCTGTTGAGGAAGAGGGTGAAGGCGACGCGGACCTTGGGGGTGGCCCCACTCATCACGATAAAGCTGTGATGAATGGGGCACAAGGTCTTTCGGTTGCACAAGGTGTTAGCGGCGCGAAAGGGAAAGACAAATACGGGGGTTCTTCGCCTGCGGCTCAGAATGACAAACTAAGAGGCGAAGGGCTGGTTGCTGGGGCGGATGGGTACAAGCGGGCTACGATTTGTATTTCCAGCCAGGTGGGATGTGCGGTGAATTGTCAGTTTTGTTTGACTGCGAAGCTGGGGATCCGGCGGAATCTTACGGCGGGGGAGATTGCGGGGCAGGTGGCCGCGGTGCTGAACCGGCAGAGGGTGCGGATTGGGAGCGGCAAGGGGGTGGAGACTCCGTCGCGGATCAACCTGGTGTTTATGGGGATGGGCGAGCCGTTTCTGAACTACGACGCGTTTATGCAGAGTGTGCATGTGCTGCGTGCGATGGGGATTCCGGAGTCGCGGATGACGGTGTCTACCAGCGGGATTGAGCCATCGATACGACGGTTTGCGGAGGAGCCTGTGCGGCCCAAACTGGCGCTGAGTCTGAACGCTTCGAACGATGTTGTGCGGCGGGAGATTATGCCTATCACGAAGAAGTGGGATATCGCAGCGCTGCTGGCGGCGGTGGGATCGATTCCGCTGGGCAAGCGCGAGTATGTGACGTTTGAGTATGTACTGCTGGGTGGGGTGAACGATCAGCCGGAGCATGCGCGGGAAGTGCTGGCGCTGTTGAAGGGGATGAAGGCTAAGGTCAACCTGATTGTTTGGAATCCGGGGCCGGGGATTGATTATCACCAGCCTAAGCCTGAGGATGTGGCGGTATTTCACCGGATGCTGATCGATGGTGGAATTCCGACATTTACCCGCAGGCCGCGGGGGCGGGATATCTTTGCGGCTTGCGGGCAGTTGAAGCGGACGGTTGAGCCAGGGCTCGTGGAGATTGCGGCGGTCGGCCAATGACCCGATGCGGTCTTCGTCTCAACTATGAGATATGGGCTTTGAGCTAGGAACGCAGGAGTTTTGTGACGGCGGCGAGAATGGTGGGCCACGCTTTGCTTTCTGGGTCGACTACATCAAAGTGGTCGGAGTTGGGGATAATGGTAACCGTGGCGGTGTCGCCGATTCGGCGCGCTTTTTCGGCGTAGCGGGCGGGGAGTTGGGGCGGAATCTGATCGTCGTCGGTGCCCTGGATGAGAATTTGCGGAATGTTGAAGGGGAGCAGGGCGGCGGGATCGGCTTGCTTGTAGCGGTCGGGATGGTCGTGGGGCGTGCCACCCATGAGGTTGTAGACCTCTTGCTTGTCGTGGGAAAAGACGCCGTAGCCGGAGAGGTCGATGGTGAGTTGGAGGTCGACTGCTCCCGCCAGCGCTATGGCGCCGCGCAAGGCGACGGATGGTGCAGCGATGTGGAGTTCGCCCGCGGTGTCCAGGTGATGCATGCCTGCTACCCAGAATGCGAGATGGCCTCCGGCCGAATGGCCCATAGTGATGACGCGGGTGAGGTCGAGCGGGTGCGATTTGACGATGGTAGAGACGAAGTTGAAGCCCGTGGCGACATCCTGGAAGGTGGTGGGCCAGCCTCCGCCGGTGGAGCCGCCTCGGCGGTACTCGACCGACCAGGTGGCGATGCCGGCCTGTTTGAGGGCCGAGCAGACGTATCCCGCGTAGCCGAGATCGTACTCGGACTTCCACCAGCCGCCGTGGAAGAAGACGACGAGAGGTGGATTGGGCGTGGCGGGAAGCCAGAGGTCGCCGAACTGCTGGGGGCCGGGGCCGTAGGGAATGCGGAAGTCGGCGCGGAGAACGGGCTTGGTCAGGATATTCATGGGACGGACAGCTCCTTGGGCGAACTTCGCGCGTGTGCTCCATTGCGATGGTAGAACAAGCGTGGAGGCATTTTTTCCAGATGAGCAGTGTGATGCAGGCGGCAGGGCAGGTAGGAGTGAATGATCCCCTACTCAAGTGGCGGGACGAGTTTCCGATTCTCGCGCATACGACGTACATGATCAGCCACTCGCTGGGACCGATGCCGCGGCGTGCGCAGACGGCGCTGGCGGAATTCACGCAGACGTGGGCGACGCGGGGGATTCGCGCGTGGGAGGAGGGATGGTGGCAGATGCCGGTGACGTGCGGCGACCTGATTGGACGGATCATCGGCGCGCCGCAGGGGCGGATCGTGATGCACCAGAATGTGTCGATCTGCCAGACGATTGTGACGTCGTGTTTCGACTGGAGCGGGCAGCGTAACAAACTGGTGACTGATGGGCTGAATTTTCCTTCGAACGATTACATCTACCACGGGCTGGAGCGTCAGGGAGCACGGATTGTTTCGGTGGCTTCGACGGATGGGATGACGGTGCCGCTGGAGCGGATACTGGAGGCGATCGACGAGGAGACGCTGCTGGTGAGCGTGTCGCACGTGGCGTTCCGAAGTTCGTATCTTCAGGACCTGGCGGCGATCGCGGCGAAGGCGCATGAGGTGGGTGCGTTGATCGTCGGGGACCTCTATCACTCGGCGGGGATTGTGTCTGTGGATGTGGTTGGGCTGGGGCTGGACTTCGCGGTGGGTGGCTCGGTGAAGTGGCTGCTGGGCGGGCCGGGCGCGGGTTATCTCTACGTGCGCGAGGGGCTGGGTGAGCGGCTGCAACCTGCAGCGACGGGATGGGCGGCGCATGTGAGTCCGTTTGAGTTTCGCGAAGGGGCGATTGAGTATGCTCCGGATATTCGGCGATTTTTAAATGGCACGCCGAATGTGCCGGCTATGTACTCGGCGCGGTCGGGATACGAGATTGTGAACGAGATTGGAGTGGAGGCGATTCGCGCGAAGTCGCAGCGGCAGACGCAAAAGCTGATTGCGCTGGCGGATGAGGCGGGTATCGCGGTGCGCAGTCCGAGAGATCCGGCAATACGCGGCGGGACGATCATCCTGGATGTGGCGAATGGGGCGGAGGTAGCGGCGGAGTTGGGGCGCAGGCAGATATTAGTGGACTACAGGCCGGGGGCTGGAGTTCGGATTGCGCCGCATTTTTACACGTCGGACGAGGAGATTGAGCACACGGTGCGCGAACTGGCGGCGATTGTGGGTGGAAGATAAGGTTTGCGGAGATCGGGCTCGCTTAGCAATGTGCGGGCAGGGAGACTACGAAGACGGTGCCAGTTTTTGGGCAGGGGTCTGTCCAGCTTCGGAGGCGGATGTGGCCGCCAAATTTGCGGATGATGCTCTGGCTGATCCAGAGGCCGAGGCCGGTTCCCTTGGCTTGTTTCGTGGAGAAAAACGGTTCGAAGATTTTTTGGCGCAGTTGCTGGGGGATGCCGGGGCCGTTGTCAGAGATACTGATGCGCGCTCCCTGGCCTGCCGCACCGCAGGTGACTCCAACGCGGATGATGCCGCCCTGGGGAAGTGCGTCGATGGCGTTGCCGATTAGGTTGGTGACGACCTGGCGGAGTTCGCCGGGACGTCCCCAGACATAGGCCGGGCGGCCAAACCGCGTGACGAGGCGGATGTATTTCTGGTCGAGCAGAGGTTGATGAAGCTTGAGTACACCATCGACCAGCGCTGTCATGTCGAGTTCGACGGGGTGCGAGGTATCGCGATAGAAGGACAAGGTGCGCCGAGTGATTTCGCCGACCCGAACGACCTCGCCTAGCAGAAGGTGGGTGTAGGCACGGGCCTCGTCGTCGAGCGAGGGATGTTGTTCCAGCAAGTAGGCGAGGTTGAGGATTGCCTCCAACGGATTGTTGACCTCGTGGGCGATGCTGCCGGCGAGTCGGCCGATGGCCGCCATGCGCTCGGACTCGAAAAGGGCGGCTTCGGTGAGCTTTCGTTCGGTGATATCGCGGGCGATTTTGGAGATGCCGACGATGCGACCGGAGGAGTCTCGGATGGGCGAAATGGTGAGGGAAATTTGGAAAAGCTCGCCATTTTTCCTGCGGCGGCGGGTCTCGAAGTGTTCGATGCGTTCACCGGCGGTGACCTTGCGCAGGATTTCGGGCTCCTCGGAATGAAGTTCTTCGGGGATGAGGGTGAGGACTGAGCGGCCGATGATCTCATGCGGTCGATAGCCGAAGAGGCGAGTGGCGGCGGCGTTCCAAGTGGTGATGATTCCCTGGAGATCTTTGCTAATGATGGCGTCATCGGAGGAGTCAACGATGGCGGCGAGTTGCAGCCTGGCTTCGACCGGATCGGGTTGCGACAGGTCCCGCATGGGCAGGAGGATATTTGGCTGACCCATCAAGCCGCCTCTGTAATGGGAGGGTGAGCACCTGTGGAGCCGAGAAGCATGAACTGAACCTCAATCTGCAATCGTTAACTCAACAATTCGTCAACTCAACAATTCGTCGTGACTTTTTCGATGCAGAAAAAATAAACGAGGTTGGCTTTTGCAGGGTTTTCAAGGCAGGGTACCTCAAACCCCAGACAAAGGTGAGAATTCCATGAGTCCAATGGGGCACGATGGCGTGCTTGCGGGTCTTTACCACAACGATATAAAGTTGAGTGAGTATGTTAACGAACTTTTTACAACTTTCGTGATCCTCAGGGCGCTTCACTCAGGGGGTTTCCTGAGCAATTTTCCTCCAGACGGCGGGCTATGAAGCTTTCCAATTTGATTCTTGGAAGACCTCTTGAGACGAGCGCAGAGCAGGAGCACCGCATCGGTGTGTCGGCGGGCATCCCCATTTTTGGTCTGGATGGCCTGACCAGCGCGGCGTATGGACCCGAGCAGACGATGTCTCTGCTGATCCCGCTGGGACTGCTGGGAATGCAGCAACATTTGCTGCCGATTTTCTCGGCGATTCTGGCGCTGTTGGTGATCTTGTACTTCAGTTACCGGCAGACGATCACAGCGTACCCGAACGGCGGCGGATCGTACACAGTGGCTTCTGAGAACCTGGGCGATATGGCAGGGCTGTTTGCGGCTGCAGCGCTGATGATCGACTATATCTTGACGGCGGCGGTGGGTGTCTCTGCCGGAGTTACGGCACTGGTGAGTGCGGTGCCGGGTCTGCATCGCCACCAGCTTGGGCTGTGCCTGCTGATACTGCTAATCATCGTACTGGTGAATATGCGCGGGGTGAAGGAGTCGGGTGTGGCATTTATGCTACCGACGTTCCTTTTTGTTGGTACGCTGCTGGCGACGGTGGCGGTTGGGGTCTTCCATTCTGTAATGTCTGGCGGCCATCCAGTTGCGCTTGCACTTCCTCCTGCGGCTCCGCCGAAGACGATGCAATTGCTCACCTTCTGGCTACTGATGAAGGCATTTGCGGGAGGATGCGCGGCGATGACCGGGGTGGAAGCAGTGTCGAACGGAGTTACGGCTTTTAAAGAGCCGAAGTCCGTGAGTGCGAACCGCGCGCTGACGTTTATCATCGGCACGCTGCTGGTGCTGCTGCTGGGGTTGGCATACGTGGCGAAGGCATACGGCGTTTCGGCGATGGCTGACCCGACCGCGCATGGCTATCAGAGCGTTTTGTCGATTGAGGTTGCCGCCGTGTTCGGACGCCGATGGTTCTACTACCTGACCATGACCAGCGTACTAGCGGCGCTGTCCTTCAGTGCGAATACGGCGTTTGCGGGGTTCCCGCGACTAGCGCGAGCGATTGCGATGCGCGATTACTTTCCGCACGTCTTCCTGGTGCGGGGACGGCGTCTCCTGTTTACCTACGGAATTTATGTGTTGGCGGGCCTGACGGCGTTGCTACTGATCATCTTCGACGGCGTGACCGACCGCCTGATTCCGTTGTATGCGATTGGCGCGTTTCTGGCCTTCACGCTGAGCCAGGCTGGCATGGTGCGTCATTGGATGAAGGAGAAGAACGAGCCGCACCGTGGGATCAAGATGTTCCTGAACGGGCTGGGCGCGATTGCAACCGGTGTGACTTTGCTAGTGGTGCTGGTGGCGAAATTCATGGCGGGCGCGTGGATGACTGCGATCCTGGTGCCCCTACTGATTGCGATGATGATGGCGATCAAGCGGCACTACGATAGCGTTGCCCTGGAGGTTGAAGATCCGACGCCGCTGCATACCGGCAACCTGGAACCGCCGATTGTGGTAATTCCGATGGCGCGCTGGAACAAGATATCGGAAAAGGCCCTGCGATTTGGGATGACGATCAGTCCGAATGTGAAGGTCGTGCATGTGGATTCGGACGACGAAAAGGCAGTCGACTCTATGTGGAACGCTATGGTGCTCGCACCGCTGCGGAAGGCTGGACTTCCCGAGCCGGAGTTGATCTGCGTGTCCAGCAGTTTCCGGACGATCATTTCTCCGCTGATGGATGTGGTGCTCGATCTTGAGGTGCGGTATCCCCATGTGAAGATTGCTGTGCTTCTGCCGGAACTGGTGGTGCGGCACTGGTGGGAGTATCTGCTGCACAACCAGCGGGTGCAGTTCCTGAAGCTGGCGCTGCTGGTGATGGGCAAGCAGCGGATCGTTGTGGTGAATATTCCTTGGTACCTGGCGGGAGTGGGTGGAGGAATCGATGCGCAGCAGTCCGGCGGAACGATGGTATGCGAACCTCGCGGGCTCGGTGAGCCGGTGAGGGAGACGGAAAAGGTTGCGTAGACTTGGTTGGACCGGCGAACCCCAAGGACGCGTCTAGGCGAAGAGGCGGGGTTGGCCGGTGGCTTCGAGGACGGAGGACCAGAGGTCGCCGTGGGGGTCTACGGTGTTGCGCTGGCGGATGGCGATAGCCATTGGGATGTGGACGAAGCGGCCCCGGCAGCGGCCGATGAGGGTTTCGGTGCGGCCGGAGATGGCGGCGTGGACGGCGTATTGGGCGAGGCGGACGCAGTAGACCGAGTCGTGGGGGTTGGCGGGCACGCTGCGGATGGCGTAACTGGGGTCGATGTACTTGAGGTTGAGCTCCATGTCGATGGAGCGGAAGTAGCTGTTGATGCGGGAGCGGAGCCAGGGGCCGACGTCGGTGAGGCGCTTGTTGCCGGAGGCGTCGGTATCGCCGCCGACCTCGCGCATCTCGGCTTCCATGAGGTCCTGGCCGGCGCCTTCGGCGACAGCGATGACGGCGTGGCCACGTCTGACTAGCCGTTCGCGGAGGATATTCAGCAGACCACGGTCGCCTTCGAGCTGGAAGGGGACTTCGGGGATGAGGACGAAGTTGACGTCGCTCATGGCGAGCGAGGCGTAGCAGGCGATGAAGCCGGAGTGGCGGCCCATCAGCTTGACCAGGCCGATGCCGTTGGGCGCTCCGGTGGCCTCTACGTGGGCGGCGCGGAGGGACTTGGTGGCTTCGGAGAAGGCGGTCTGGAAGCCGAAGGACTGGTCGATGAACTGGATGTCGTTGTCGATGGTTTTGGGGATGCCGACGACGGCGATTTTGCTGCCACGGGAGGCGATCTCGGCGACGATGCCCATTGCGCCGCGGATGGTGCCGTCGCCGCCGATGACGAAGAGGAGGTTGATGCCGCGGGCTTCGAGGCAGTCGACTACGGTGGCGGGGCTTTGCTCTCCGCGGGAGGAGCCCAGGATGGTGCCGCCCAACTCGTTGATGTTGGAGACTACGTTGACGGTGAGGTCGATGGGAGAGCGGCCGAAGCGGGTTACGAATCCCTGATATCCGTTGAGGAATCCGTAGACGCGCTTGACGCCGTAGCGCAGCCGGAGTTCCAGGGTGAGGCCGCGGATGACGTCGTTAAGGCCGGGGCAAAGGCCTCCGCAGGTGACGATGCCGGCTGAGGTTTTGGCGGGATCGAAGAATATCTTGCGGCGGGGGCCGGCGGGCTCGAATGCGGGCAGGTCGGATGGCGGGCGATCGCGGGCCAGAGTGGCGGAGAGAGTGTCGTCGAAGAGGACGCGGTCAGACTCCTCGGCGTAATGGACGGACATCTGGCGCTCATCGAGCAGCTCTCTCAGGGGCGAGTCGATGAGGGGCGGCCCGAGAGTCGGGACTACCAGATCGCGGCTTTCGACTAGGCCTGGTCCAAACGATGAGGTTGTCATGTGGTGCGGTCAGTATAAGACACTTGGACGGAGGGGATCGAGCGTCGGCAGCTTAGTTATCGGTGGGCATTGCGGCGTGGTCGACGACCAGCGTTTCGACGGGGCCTTTTGCGGGCTGGAGTTTGAGGCCTAGCTGTTCCTGCAAGGCGGTAAAGATCGAGGGGGCCTGCTCGGCGCCGGAGTCGGGATTTTCGTCGTTCGACCATTGCAGGGTGAGGTCGAAGTTTCCCTTGAGGCCGGTCTTGTCGAGGACGGTGCGATGCACAAAGCCGGCGATTGATCTTGCGAAGGCGCTCATGGGCACGGCTTTGGCGGTCAGGTCGGCGTGGATGCGGGTGCCATGAACGCTGGTGTCGCCATTGTTTCCCTCGGTCTGGTCGGTTGAGGGCTTGAATTTCGGCCCTCCTGGAAGGAGGACGAGTTCATAGACGGGCAGAACTTTGGTCTCGACGTGAGTCTTCAGCTGAAAGCGCTCAATTAGGAGGGGCAGGAGGAGCTTTCTTTGCTGTTGTGGGGTGAGCTTCTTAAGCGCATCTTGATCGGGCTCTGAGATTTTGGCTGAGATGTCGAAATGAGCCGATTCGATGGGGCCGGAAAGCCCGGTAATCAGATCCTGTTTGATGTCGTAGGCCTCTTCAAGCAGGAGCTTAAGCGAGACGTTGGTGGCGGTGAAGCGACCGTCGTCACTATCGATGTCCGTACCGCCGCTTGCGGAGTTGTTTGGCTTGATGGTCATGACGTCGTACGCGGGGGCCGGTGCTGCGGCGGGCGTGGGCGCTGTTGCGGCCGTCTGCGCCAAGGCGAGCGGGGTTGATGCAGCGATCGCAAAGACGAAGAGGCTGGCGAGGTGAGTGTACTTCGGGCGGGCTTGGGTCACGGTCGATCTCCGGTTGCTACCAATTTTGACGAAAGCTCGTGATCCAGAACTTTGGACACGCTACTTACAATACGTTCAACATCCCCCTCTGAGGTTCGCCAATTACAGACGCTGACGCGCATGGCTCGGCGTCCGCGCCAGGTGGTGGCGGTGAAGAAGGCTTCGCCTGACGCCAGGATTAGATGAATCATTCGGTCGGTAAAGCGGTCGTGGGCTTCATCACTGGCGTGGGGAGAGGGGTCGAGGAAGCGGAGCAGGCCTTGGTTGATGCGCGGTTCCCAGACGATTTCGGCTCCGGGAAGTGCGCCGATGCTGGTGACGAGGGTGTGAGCGTGGGCGCAGGTGCGGTCGATCAGGTCGGCTACGCCCGCAGTACCGAGTTGACGGAGGGCGGCGTAGGTGGCGAATCCACGGCCGCGGCGGGAGTATTCGGGATTCCAGTCGATTTGGTCGCGGGCGTCGTCGGCGTGGGTAAGGTAGGCGGCGTGATGCGACATGGCGGCGAAATGGGCGGCGGGATCTGCGACGAAAGCGTAGCCGCAATCGTAGGGGACGTTGAGCCACTTATGACCGTCGGTGGTCCAGGAATCGGCGTGCTCTGCTCCGGTGAGGAAGTGACGAAGGCGGGGGCTGGCGGCGGCCCAGAGGCCGAATGCGCCGTCGATGTGGACCCAGGCGTTGTGCCGGTGGGCGATGGGGATAAGGGTGTTGAAGTCGTCGTAGGCGCCGAGGTTGAGGTCGCCAGCCTGGAGGACGACGATGGTCGGAGCGTCGGGGTGGGCTTCGAGCGCTTCCTGCAGAGCGGATGCGATGAGGCGGCCTTCGTCGTCGGCGGGAAGGTTGACAATGTGCTTCTCGCCCAGGCCGAGCAGGCGGACTGCGCGGACGGTGGAGCCGTGCTTCTCCGAACTGGTGAGGATGCGAATGGCAGGTGATCCGGCGAGGCCCTCCTGCTGGATGTCCCAGCCGCGCTTTCCGAGCAGGGCGTGGCGCGCGGCGGCGAGACAGGTAACGTGTGCCATCTGGCAGCCGGTGACGAAGGCGAAGCTGGCGGTAGATGGCAGATGAAGGACTTCCTTGAGCCAGCGGCCGGCTGTCTCTTCGACGACCGCTGCGGCGGGGGAGCAGGCGTAGAGGCCGGCGTTCTGGTCCCAGGTGGAGGTAAGCCAGTCGGCGGCGAGAGCGGCGGGGAGCGAACCGCCGATGACCCATCCGAAAAAACGGCCGCCAGCAGAGCCGAGGATGCCGCCTTCGACTCCGCGAACTAGATCGTCGATGACCTGCGTGGGGTCGAGGCTGCTTTCATTCAGCGGCAGGTCGAGGCGCTGGCGGAGGGTGGCGAGATCGACGGTCGCGGCGACAGAGGTGGTGTCGAGCGAGTCGAGGTGGCCGAGGGCGTGGGTCAGCGCGGAGGATAAGGGTGACGCGAAGGAGGAGGGCTTGGTCATAGGAGAAGACTATCGATCCTGAGAGGGAGAAACACTCCGAATTGTGCTGTCAAACTTCGACGGGACGATTAGGAGAAGGAGCAACGGCAAAGGCGAAATGCGGGGATTCTTCGCTGCGCTCAGAATGGCACATGCTACCGGCTTCAGAATCACAAGTACTACTGTCCTCAGAATGGCAAGTGTTTTCGTCCTCAGAATGACACGTCAGGCGGAGTGGGCGATGGCTAGTTGGAGCAGAGCTTCGGTGACGCGGTCGGGGTCGTGGCGGAGGACGTCGCCTTCGTGGACGAAGTTGCCGGGGATGGGTTCGACGCCGAGGGCGCGGATTTTGTCGAGGTCGGCCTCGATGGGGCTCTGGCCTTCGCTAGCGTATTTGGCAAGGAGCGTGGGCGAGATGGGAGCGGTGTTGATGAGGGCGTAGTCGAAGATTTTTGGGTAGGGAAAATGCGGGGATTCTTCCCCGTCTCTGTGTCCAGTGTCAGAATGGCCACTCTCAACATTGCAGTGCTGGAGGATCTTCTCGATGTGCTGGGATGCGGTGAGGCCGAGCGATTCGTTGGCCTGGGTCATCAGGTTGCCGACGTAGACGCGGGTGGCTTTGGACGCGGCGATGGCTTCGGGGATGCCGCGGACGAGCAGGTTTGTGATGAGCGAAGTGTAGAGCGAACCGGGGCCGAGGGTGATGAGGTCCGCGTTGGCGATGGCTTCGAGCGTGTCGGGAAGGGGCTCCGCGGTGGCGGGTTCGAGCATGAGCTCGAGTATGCGGTGGGGACTGGCGGTGATATTGGTCTCGCCCTGGACAAGCGAGCCGTCGTCCATGCGAGCGGCGAGGGTGACGTCGACGTTGGTGGCTGGGTAGATTCGTCCGCGTGTGGCGAGAATCTGCGAGGACATCTGCACGGCCTGGGCGAAGTCTCCGGTGATCCCGGAGAGCGCGGCGACGAAGAGGTTGCCGAAGGAGTGGCCTTCGAGGTCGCCGTGGGAGAAGCGGTACTGGAAGAGTTTGGCGAGCAGGTGCTCGTCTTCTGAGAGCGCGACCATGCAGTTGCGGACGTCGCCGGGGGGAAGCATTTTGAGATCTTCGCGGAGGCGGCCGGAGGAGCCTCCGTCGTCGGTGACGGTGACGATGGCGGCGAGGTCGCGGATAATGCAGGGGTGAGGTGAGAGGACGGCTGCGATGCGACGATCGATTTGCGCCTGGGTCAGCGGGGCGTCGGGATTGCGACGGTGGGTGGCGTCGGTGGCGCGGCGTGAGGCGGCGGGTGCGGGAACGTAGCGCTTGAGGCCGCGGAGCAGGGTGGAGAGGCCTGTGCCTCCGCCGATGGCCACGACGCGGAGAAAGGGCGCGGGGGGCTTGCCGGCCGGGGAGGGTGTGGACTCGGAGTGCGAGGTCGGTTTCGAGGCGGAAGCAAGGGTCATCGGCTGATATCGAGCGTATCAGGGTTGGATGCGAGCTGGCAGTGATACAGACGCCGAGCGTGGTGTACGAAATCAAGCTGAAATGGGACAGGCGGTCATGGCACGACGGGCCTCGTCGGGTTCTTCGATTCCGTTGCCGGGGACTACCGCGCCAAACTCCGCTCAGGATGACGGACTCTATCGAGAATCAAACCCTCGGCACAACCACAGGTGTCGATAGGCCCTAGATTTCGGGGTAGAGGAGCTCGGTGAAGCGGGGGTCGTCGGCCATGTCCTGGAAGTCGGAGTCTGCGCGGGCCTGGATGCGGTTCTTCGCGTTGAGGTGGATCGCCTCGGTGAGGTGTTCGAGACAGTTGTGGGCGTCTCCCGTCATGCTGGCGAGGATGGCGAGGCCGTAAAAGGCATAGTCCGCCTGGTTGTTATCGGCGATGATTTTCTTGAGCTCAGTGCGCGCGTCCTCGTAGTTGCCGGTGTTGAGCAAAGAGATGGCGTAATCGTAGCGCTCTTCCGGCGTGGCGAACTTGTTCTGGCCCTTGGTGATTTGCTGCATGCAGGCGGCGATGTACATGCGGATGCGGTCAGCGAAGTCGGCTGGGCTGGAGGCGAGCATGTTGTTGAAGGCGGCGCGAGCTTTCTCGAACTTGCCCTCCTGCATCAGGCGCAGGGCGGCTTCGTAGTGGGCGAGGGTATGTGCTCGGGACGCGTCACTCGAAGTAGAAGTGACTCCGGCGATGGTGCGCGGACGTTTTGCTGTGGTAGGGGTCTTCATCGACGAGCTGATCCTGTCTGCATGGTTGGTTGGGTGGAGCGCCGAAGCGAGTTGATCATAGTGGGATTCGGGTGGCACTCCGAAGGGAATTTGGTCCAGCGAAATATTCTGCAACATGCAAACTATATCGGCTGGTCATGTTCCGGTTTTATACGCAGAGTTGAGCCGAAGGTCAACTGGGCTCCTCTGGAGGCTTGTGCGCGTACATCATAGGGTTGAGCTCCGGGTCGTTATACATCTTCATCTGGCGGTAGAGCTTGAAGCGGTGTTTGCCCTGGAGGACGTCGGTCCAAAGCGTGTTGAGGCAGGCGGCCAGGTCGGTTCGCTGCTCCTGAAGCAGGGCGAGGCGGGTGGTGTTTTTCTGATGGTGGGCCTCGGACGCTGAAGGGCGGGTGGCTTCTTCCGCGGTGTGGTAGATCTTAAGGGCGAGGATGGAGAGGCGGTCGATCATGAGGCCGGGCGTCTCGGATTGGAGCGGGGCTTCGGGATTCTGGGTGCCCGCGGCTTCCAGCAAAGCGCGGTCGATGGTCTCGACGAGGTCGTTGCGCGTCTGATTGAGGGCGTCGATGTTGTGCTTGACCTGGGCGATTGCGGCGTCCGAGACCCCGGGCTCGCGGGCCTTGTCTTCTTCGTGCCAGAGATCGAAGTTGGCGTGGTGCTGGGCGAGGATGAGATCGAGGAGCGGGTCGGCTGGAGCTGCTGCGGCGTCGCGGGCGGGCGTGCTGTGCCAGCGGACCGTGGCTTTATCCTGCAAGTGGGCGATTTGTCGGGCATCGAACATCGTGGGTGCGGGCAACGGCGAGTGATGCCACGTTGACCCATCCAACTTTATCAGCAGGATGGTTCCCGATTCCACAGCGGGAGCACCGCCTCCTGGCCGGGTCGAAGAGTCGCTTTCCATCTATCATTGAGAAGTCGGGTGCCGCGCCGCCAACTCAATCGATGTACTGACCCTGCTCCGCTATGCCGGGCTCGACGGAAAATCGCTGCTGCAATGAGCTTGAAGTTGGAGAGATTCGAGTCTGCGGGAGGAGCAGATTGCCGTTGCAGTCGCCAATTCGCAAGGTGTTGATCTATCGCCTGGGGAGCCTGGGCGATACGGTGGTCGCGCTGCCTTGCTATCACCTGATTGCGCGCCTGTTTCCCGGGGCGGAGCGGCGTCTTCTGACGAATTTCCCGGTGCATGCCAAGGCTCCGGCGTCGGCTGCGGTGCTGGGCGATTCGGGATTGATCCACGGATACATGCGGTATACGGTGGGGACGAGGCATGTGGGCGAGTTGCTGCGGCTGGCATGGGAGATTCGCCGGTTCAAGCCTGATCTTTTGATCTACCTTTTGCCGCTGCGTCCTACCGAGAACATTCGCCGCGATAAGCTTTTCTTCCGCATGGCCGGGGTGAAGAAGATTGTCGGGTTGCCAGTGGGCGAGGACCTCGAGCGGCGGTTCGATCCCATCACCGGTCGGTATGAGTCGGAGGCGCGGCGGTTGGGTCGGCTGATTGGCGAACTGGGCGACGTGGATACGCGTGATCCGGCGAATTGGAGCCTGCGCCTGTCGGAGGCGGAACGGCAGACTGCTGCTGCAGGCTTGGGTAAGCTGGCAGGACGGCCACTGATCGTCTGCGGACCGGCGACGAAGATGCAGGCTAAGGACTGGGAGCGCGACAAGTGGCGCGAGTTGCTGAGGCGTATGAACGCGACGTATCCGGGGTACGGGCTGGCGTTGGTGGGCGCGCGGGAGGATGCGGAGTTCAGCGACTACGCGGCGCAGGAGTGGAGAGGGCCGAAGGTAAATTTGTGTGGCACGATTTCTCCGCGCGAGACGGCGGCGGTAATGGAGCATGCCGATGTGTTTCTGGGGCCTGATTCCGGGCCGATGCACCTGGCGGCGAGCGCTGGAGTTGCGTGTGTGATTGCGTTTTCGGCGCATGGGCTTCCCGGGGTGTGGTGGCCGAACGGCAATCAGCATCAGATTGTGTATCACCAGCCGGAGTGTTTTAACTGCGGTCTTGAGACCTGTATTGTGAAAGAGAAGAAGTGCATGCGTTCCATCAGCGTCGACGAGATGGAGGCGGCGGTCGGCCGTGTTCTCATGCGAGCGGTCCAGGTTTAGCGAATAAAGAACGACGGCCAAGGAGGCCTGGAAATATGTTGATCGTCACAGGCGGCGCGGGATTTATCGGCAGCAACCTGGTTCATGAGCTGAACGCGCACGGCATTACCGACATCCTGGTGGTGGACAATTTTGCGAATGCGAGGAAGTTCAGCAATCTGCATGGTGCCCGGTTTGTGGATTACATGGACAAGCGCGAGTTTCGGCGGGCGATTGCTGAACATGCGCTGGGCATCGGCAAGGTGGACGCGATTCTGCACCAGGGCGCCTGCTCCAACACGCTGGAGGACGACGGCGTGTACATGATGGACAACAATTTCACGTTCACCAAGGAGGTTCTGACGTTCGCGATGCTGGAAAGCGCGCCGCTGGTGTTTGCGTCGACCGCCGCGGTGTATGGCCTTTCCGGCGTGGGCCACTTTACGCCGACGATTGAGAACGAACGGCCGCTGAATATCTATGGGTTTTCCAAACTGACATTCGACAATTACCTGCGCCATCAGTTGGCGCTGGACCGGGTTCCGATTACGGCGGTGGGGCTGCGCTACTTCAACGTGTATGGGCCGCGTGAGCAGCACAAGGGGCGCATGGCGTCGGTGATCCACCACTTCACTAAGCAGATGAAAGATCTGCGTAAGGTCAACTTGTTTTGCGGCACAGGTGGTTATGAGAATGGCGAGCAGCGCAGGGATTTCGTGTATGTGCGCGATCTGGCCCAACTTAACATGTTCTTCGCGGGACTTGGACCGTATGCGCCGAAGGAAGGCGAGACGCGCAAGATGTATCGCGGGGTGGTGAATGCGGGTTCGGGCGCGAGCAGGAGCTTCAACGACGTGGCCAAGGCACTGATGGCGGTGCACGGGCAGGCGAAGGTGGATTACATCCCGTTTCCGGCTGATCTTGCGGGGCGGTATCAGCACTTTACCGAGGCGGATTTGACGGGGCTGCGGGAGTTGGGCTGCGATCTGCCGATGACGGGGCTGGAAGAGGGCATCGTCGAGACGTACGAGACGATTCGGGCTACGGGGGAATAACTCGGGCTGACAAATCAGCTCAGGCTGGCGAACCGCTCAGGCTGTGACCAGGTTCGCGAGCAGGGCTTCGACAGCCTCGGGGAGCGAGGGGAAGTGCAGGTCTGCGGAGTCGCGCGCGGCTTCGGCTCCGGGTTTCTGCAGGGCGGGATCTCCATCAATGAAGACGGTGAGCATGCCGAGACGGCGGCCGAATTCTATGTCGGACCACGAGTCGCCGATGATAACGCTGGATTCGGCGGAGAGGTCGGGAAAGTCGGCCTGGGCCTGGTTGAAGAGGCCGGGAAGCGGCTTGCGGCAGTCGCAGTCGGCCTTATCGTGGGGGCAGAAGTAGAAGGCGTCGACGCGGGCGTTGTGGGCGCTGAGTTCGGCCTGGAATGCGGCGTGGATGTCGAGGACGTCGGCGGCGGTGTAGAGTCCGAGGGCGATTCCACGCTGGTTGGAGACGACGAAGACGCGCATGCCCGCGGCATTGAGCTTTGCGATGGCCTGATTGACGCCAGGCAACGGCTGGAACTCGGCGGCGGAGGCGACGTAGCGGCCTTCGGGCAATTTCCGGTTGATGACGCCGTCACGATCGAGGAAGACGGCGTGCAGGGTGCGGGGCGGAAAGCTGCTTTTCAATGCGTCCACCCAGCTATGATACCAACAGGCCGTGCGGGATTCGAGCGGGCCATGGGAGCGGCGGTGATCGAGCAACTGCACGAAGTGATCCAGGAGATTGAGGATAAGTGGTCGGCCAAGCGTCTGCTGGTGGTGGGCGACGTAATGCTGGACAAGTACGTGTGGGGCGAGGTGGGGCGCATCTCGCCGGAGGCTCCTGTTCCGGTGGTTCGAATGACGCACCAGAGCCACCAGCCGGGGGGCGCGGGCAACGTTGCGATGAACATCAGCCGGCTGGGCGCGCAGGTGGAGGTGATCGGCTTCACCGGCGGCGACGAGAGCGAAGGTCTGCTAGCGGAAAGCCTGCGGGCGAGTGGTGTGTCACCTAAGTTCATCGTATCGGCGGGCTTTCCGACAATTACCAAGCAGCGCATTCTGGGCGGCCAGCAACAGATCCTGCGTCTGGACACGGAGCGGGCAGGTGTCCGCTCGGCGGACGACTACAGCCGGCTGCTGGAGACCGTGACGGCGCATCTGCCGGGGTGCGATGCGGTGGTCCTCAGCGACTATGCGAAGGGCGTGCTGATACCGGAGGTTTGTAAGGCGGTAATCGAGGCGGCGCGGGCTAAGGATGTTCCGGTGCTGGTCGATCCGAAGAGTGCGGACTTTAGCCGGTATCGCGGGGCGACGACGGTTTGCCCGAACCTGGGCGAGCTCTCGCGGGCGCTGCAACTGGATGCGCACGACCTGATTCCTCTGCTGGATGCGGCGGAGCGGCTGGTGCAGGAGCTGGACCTGGAGTTCATTACCGCGACGCTGGGAGATAAGGGGATTGCGCTGATCCGGCCGGGGAATCGCATGCTGGCTCCTGCGGTTGCGCGCCAGGTATTCGACGTTTCGGGAGCTGGGGATACGGTGGTCGCAGTGCTGGCGCTGTGCCTGGGATCGGGATTGAGGCCGGAGACGGCGGTTGGGTTGGCAAATATCGCGGCAGGGATTGTGGTCGGTAAGGTGGGGACGGTTCCGGTGGAGAAGCACGAACTGCTTGCGGCGCTGGCTCCCGATATCGCGCTGCATGCCGAGGACAAGGTGGTGACTCGCGACGGGCTGGTGCAGCGGGTGGCGCTATGGAAGGCGAACGGCGAGCGGGTGGTGTTCACGAACGGCTGCTTCGATCTGTTGCACATCGGGCACATCACGGTGTTGGAGCAGGCGCGACGCTTTGGCGACCGGCTGATTGTGGCGATCAACAGCGACAAGTCGGTGAGCGATCTGAAGGGACCGACGCGGCCGATCGTCTCGGAGGCGGAGCGGGCGAGAGTGCTGGCTGCTCTGGCGGCGGTGGACGCGGTGGTGGTGTTCGGCGAGTCGACTCCGCTGGAGCTGATTGTGGCAGCCCGGCCGGATGTGATTGTGAAGGGAGGGGACTATGTTCCCGACACGGTTGTGGGGGCGAAAGAGGTCCAGAGCTGGGGTGGGCAGGTGAAGATCGTGCCGACGGTGGCTGGCTTCTCGACTACCGGGTTGATTGCCAAGGGTGCAGGGAAGTAGGGCGGTAAAGCACGGTCAGTTGGTGGTCCTTCGTACTTTTTGTCCGGCTATGCCCAGGCGGTCTAGTTTTTGCGGCAGGAGGGCTGGGAGGGGTTGTCGACGCAGTCGGTTGCGCCGGGGACATGGAGCGAGTTGCGGTCGCCGAGTTGGGCAGCGGTGGCGTTGCCGTTGATGGTGATGCTGCCCGATCCCGTGGTGGCGTGGAGGAGTGGGCCTCCGCCATTGACGGTGCCGGAGACGTGGTGGTGGTTGAGCGAGCCCTGCATGGTGATGGGTTGATCGACGTGGACTGTGCCTGAACCGGTGCTGGCATCGAGGTTGAAGCGGGTGTTGTCGGCGAGTTTGAGGCGGATGCTGCCGGAGCCGGTGGATATCCGCCAGTCGGAAGTGAGGTTGCCGGTAACTTCGATGGAGCCCGAGCCGGTGCTGGCGTTGAGGCCGCCGGTGACGCCTTCGATGTGAATAGCGCCGGAGCCGGTGGCCGCCTTGACCTGGCTGGAGCCGGCGAGCGTGAGGTGGAGCGATCCTGATCCTGATCCGGCATTGACGGGGGCCTGGATTCCCGTGATCTGAATGCCGCCAGAGCCGCTGTGGGCGGTGAGGTTGGTGGAGCGAGGGGTGGTGACGTCGTAGTCAATGGAGATGTTGCGGAAGAGGCTGTCGTTGTGCGCGGTGGCGATGGTGATGGTGTTGCCGGACTGCGTGATGGGCGGATTGGCGGCGATCTGCTTCGCGGCGTCTGACGATGCGCTCGAAAAGAGCCAACCGGATTGGGAATGTACGTGGCCGACGATGTGGACCTGGTTGTCCGAGCCGGCGGTGATGTGGACGTAGCCGGAGCCGGTGGAGACCGAAAGGATGGGCGCTCCCGAGACGGAGAGGGACTTATCGAACGTGGCGTCGACGTCGGCGGCGTAGGCGGAGGTGGCGATTGCGGCGGAGAGGGCGATAGCGGCTGCGAAGAGAGTGCGGCGGGTCATGGGGTCTCCTGAGATATATGGGCGGGGCGGGGCCTTCAGTTAGGGATACGCGTGGTGCATCCTAGTAGTTCCACTTTTTTTGGACTGGGCGGCCGCAAAGCAAAGACAAATACGGGGATTCTTCGCTGCGCTCAGAATGACAAGCTAATTGCGGTCAGAATGACAAGCCATTGGAGAGGTGCATGACTCCGGCGACGGTTAGGCGGGTTGGGTGATGGGAGTGGCGAGTTCCTGGTCGCGGTACTGGAGCTGGTAGAGCTTGTAGTATAGGCCGTGTTGGTGGAGGAGCTGCTGGTGGGTGCCGCGCTCGCGTAGCTGGCCCTTGTGCATGACAAGGATGGTGTCGGCGGACTGGACCGTGCTGAGGCGGTGGGCGATGAGGACGGAGGTGCGGCCGGTAATCATGCGGGCGAGGGCGAGGCGGACGCGGTGTTCGGTGTCGGTATCGACGGAGCTGGTGGCCTCATCCAGAACCAGGATGGCGGGGGAGTGGGCGAGGGCGCGGGCGAAGCTGATGAGCTGCTTCTGGCCGGTGGAGAGGGTCGCGCCTCTTTCCCTGACGGGCTCCTGAAATCCGAGTGGGAGGGTGCGGATGAAGTCAGCGATGTTGACCTCTTCGGCTGCGTTTTCCACGGCTTCGTCAGTGATCCAGGTGGAGCCCAGGCGGATGTTATCGGCGATGGTGCCGGTGAACAGGAAGGGGTCCTGCAGGACTACGCCGAAGCGGCGCCGGAGGGATTGCAAGTCCTGGTCGCGGATGTCGACGCCGTCGATGAGGATCTGGCCGTGCTGGATGTCGTAGAAGCGCATCATCAGGGAGATGATGGTGGTTTTGCCGGCGCCGGTGTGGCCTACGATGGCGGCCGTTTCTCCGGGGGCAACGGTGAAGGAGACGCCGCGGAGGATCCATTCTATGTTGGGGTCGGGAATGAAGTTGTTGGTTGTTGGTTGTTGGTTATTGGTTGAGGCGGTGGTGGCGTAGGTGAACCACACGTTGC
>JALYIG010000168.1 GCA_030775885.1 Acidobacteriota bacterium
CAGCTTTCGACCCAGCCGTTACCAGCTACGCCGATGTCGATAGGCTACTGCGGACGGAACCGCAGGTTCAGCTCACTCCTTTCGTGTTGAACAATCATTCAAATAGCCTCAAGTCGCACGGCGGGAACGGCCCGCTGAGGTGGGTCGCGGAGGCTGCAACACAGCCGCAGCGAGGGAGGAAACTCCTCCCTCAAAAGAAGGGCGTTGGAATTAAATATGCCGCGGGTATATTCTCTTTTTATTCGCCGAGGTTTCCGTGAACGACTCGATCTCGCAAGTCCCGCAATTTTACGAAGTGGTGTCTGCCGACGAGATCGTCGCTGAAGAGACCGGTGAAGTCGATCGTCCGTCTGATACCAACGCTGAAACACTGCCCTTTACGCAGTTGGGTGGACCGCGATTCGAGGTGCTTTCGTATCAGCTTCTTTGTGGCGATCCGCTCAACCCGCAAGCGAAGGTAGTTCTTGTGAAAGCCTCCGGGGATCAGGGGCGTGATGTTCTTGTCTATATCGAGGGGATGTTGCGGACCGTGGTGCAGTGCAAGAACCAAGCATCTCCAGTAACGAAGCCGCAGTTACTACGGGAGCTGGTGAAGCTTGTCCTGCACGATCTGATGACACCATTCGTTCCTGTCGCAGGCGCAAGCTATGAGATGTGGGCACCCGGAGGACTGACCGAACCAGCAGAAAGAATGCTTGCAGAATGGCCTAGCACTCTTCCGGTTGGAGAAATTCGGCAGGCGTTCGATTCGGTTACTGTCGAGTACGAGAAGCTGAAAGACTTTGATTGGGATATATCGGGCCAAACGTTGATTGCGGCTCTGGGCACGAAGATCAAACCGTGGCGCCAGTTGAATGTCGATCTCGCACGACGGGTGCGGAATAATCCTGATCTCCATGTGCGATATTTTGTCGCCACGAGCGTTATGCCGGCGCAGGCGGTCCAGGCGTTCTTCCGTCAGAAGGAAGCCGAGGATCAGAACACCAGAAACACGATCCTGTCAGCAGTTACACAAACAAACGAGACGTTCGGCGTAATCCAAGAAAGTTTGTCAAAGCTACAGGTACAAAGCGCAAATAGTGAAATTGATCTCGATATAGACCACGCGCGGGATAGGGTTCGTGCCGGGTTTGCCGACGAAGGGAAGACGCTGCTCAAGAGGGTGCAGGAAAAGCACGCTTCACAACTTACGGCATACCATCGGTTCCGCTTGGCTTCGAACTTGGCGTTTGCTGCGTTGCAGGAAAGCAAGCTGGCGGAAGCGTCCCAACTGTTCTTGCAAGCATTGCAACACGAACCTGCCAATGAATTGGCGCGAGTGAACGAAGTCCTAGCGTATTACCTCATCCGCGAAAACAAGATAGCCTTTGACAAGGCATCGGCGTTGCGGGAAACGTACCCCGCATCTGGTCGCTTGGCGTCTTTTTGGATAGCGACCGCCCCGGAAGATACGAAAACATCGGAACTTGTCGATCAGGTAGGCCCCATCCTCCGGGCAGATGCCGACGTTGCGCTTGCCGTCGCACAGCGAGGAGTACAACGCGACGAATTCGAATTGGCTGGCGAATATGCGTTGATCGTCAAGAAGAGCCGCCAGGACTCATCGCAGCCGTTCTCCGTACTTGCGCAAATTGAATTGAGGCTTGCGCTTCTGAGTTTGAATGGCCGCCCGGCGAATAAAGAGGCTCAGCAAGCGCACGCGGAGGCAGCGGCAAAGCTCGCTTCAGATGCTCTAACCTTTGCCGAGCGCGAAGGCGCAAGACCAACTCAGGTGGAGATTTTGCTTGTGAGGTGCCGGGCGCTGTTGGCGCAAGGCAAATCGGTTGAAGGTTCAAAAGACGCGGCGGCTGCGATTGCCCTCCTTCCTGAGCATCCTGACGCTTTGCTGGCATTGGCAGAAAGCCAGTTGGCGACCGGCAAATTTCAGGAATCGGCGGACGCAGCAGAAAAGCTGAACGAAATTTCGCCAGCGCTCCCGGTGCGAGTCATGCAGGCGCACGCGCTGTTCGCCACAGGCAGCGAAGCGAATCTGGATAAGGGAATCGCTATTCTTCGTGAAATTACCGGTCAGCTTCCGCTACCGATGTTGGCACCCGCAGCAATTATGGCTGTGAAGGCGATGCTTCGACGGAATGCGATCGACATTGCTCAGGTTTATATCAATGGTCTTTCCGGAAATGTCGATGTGGTGACGGAACTTGCACTGCGCAGCGCTATTGAGGCGGATGCGAACCGCGCACTCGAGATTGCGTTGGATTCTAAGTCACGGTGTACCGATGAGGTGAGTACTGAAACCAAGGATTTCTTGGCTCGAACATTTATGCGGCTCCAGCGGCCAGGAGATGCACTCTCCTTATTGCAAGAACTTTATGAAAGAGATCTACCGGGCTTTGAACTGAGATTGCTGGTCGATTGTGCGTTCAAACTGGAGCGTCATGATCTCATCATGAAGGTGTTCGATAAGCTGTCTGAACAACCGGGGCGGTCATGGGATGAGTTCGAGTTCGAGGTTCAATTCTTAGAGAAGTACAACATTCCGAAGGCAATCACTCGACTGACAGCGTTTCTGGAGGAAAACCCCAACCACAAGCTGGCGCAGCTACGTCTATCGACTATCGGAGTTCTGCATCGCAAGCCTGAGTTGGTAAAGTCGTCCATTGGCGATCTGCCCACGGTCGAAGAACTGCCGGATCGCTATATTCGAGTTGCCGTGGGTGTTCTCAGCGAGGGACCGGATAAAGCCAAGGCCGTTGATTACGCCTATCGTTATTTGCGGAATCACTTCGACGAGTTGGACGCCCATCAGGCAATGATGCAGAGCGTCCTCGCGACAGGAAGTATCGCAATACCCGAGATAGCACTTCCAGTGGTGGAAATGGGAGCGGCGGTTCAGTATCAAGTGCTGCCAAATGGCGAAATGAAGTGGGTCGTGCTTGAAGAGACCGATCGGCCGGTTCGGGACTTTGACGAAATCTCTCAGTCCGATCCGCGGACTGCTGAACTGCTCGGCAAAAAGGTCGGAGACAATTTTATAGTCGTCAAACAACATATCCGCGACATTGACGGTGTCATCAAACAGATTATGCCGAAGTATCTTCGGCGTCATCACGCGACGCTCGCCAATATCTCTGAGCTTTTTCCTGAATCGCATGTCGTGGAGTCCATCACGATAGAGCCGGCAGATCATCCGTTGCAGTTGGGACTCGCGGCTGTGCTTGCTTCGGCACAGTCGCGTTCCCTGCGGGTTGAAGAGATTCGGAAGGTCTATCAGACTATGCCGATGTCGCTGCATTTGTACGGAGCGCATGTGGGCAAGAACGCCTATGCAGCCCTCATCAACATAGCTTCAACGGAAAAACTGTCAGTCAAGTGTGCCATTGGGACAAGTGACGAATATCAGCGAGCTTCTGCTGCATTGGCCAATGCAGCGCTGATTGTTTTGGATCTGTCAGCGATAGCGACTTTGAGGCTCTTAGGGCTGACGCACGCGCTATCGTCTCCTGTGTACAGCTTTGGGATGTCCGAATCGACGTGGCTGGAGCTGAGTGAAACACTCGGTCCCGGAGTTACGGAGGTGTTGGACGGCGGGGTTCTCGCATTCGAGAACGGTGAGTATCGAATGTATCAAGAGAGCGCTGAGGAGAAGAGACGGAGGCTGGCGAGAGACGAAGAATTTATCAAGGAGCTCGAGTCAAAGGTGCAGAGACTCCCACCTACGCAGCTTGCCGCCTGGTCGCGGGAAGAGCGAAAGACCGTGAGCGATTTTGTGGGTCTATATGGGGCTGAGGCAATTGCTCTATCAACTCAGGACAACGCCGTTCTCTGGACGGACGACATTATTCAGTCACACTTGGGAGCCGGAATGTTCGGCACCTCCGGCGCTTGGACACAATGTGTCTTGGCACGCCTTGCAGATGTGGGAGCGATCACGCGACAGGAATATGTCGAAGCGACGGCCAAGCTCGTCGGATTTGAATACGCTGGCACCTATATGGACGGCACCGTGCTTACTGAATGTGCTCGGCAAGCGCAATACGATCCCGATGTCGCACCCCTCAAGCAGGCTATCGAGATCATTGCATCTCCACAAGCGAACCCGCAGGTGCGATTCGGGATGTTTAGACAGCTCTTGGCTCATCTGTACAACGGTGATGTCAGCCCAATAAGAAGCTGCATGGTGATCCGGTCGTGCTTAGTTGCACTCGCACAGACCCCAGTTCTTTGGCAACAGCTGATGATCTTGCGACGAAACAGCCGCGTCTTGTTTGGATTGGATGTGATTGCAGAACAACATTTCAATAGGTGCTTTGATGCGTGGGCGAGGGGCTATTAGTTTGCCCTCGTGCTCCGTCTTTGCCCTCGTGCTCCGTCCTTGCTGTTAACCGATTGCGTTTTGCGTTAGCAGATGCGAGTTAAATTCGTCATCATGACGAACCCGCGCTTGTTGGTAATACGATTGAAAATCGTTGAATTAAGTTCATAAACGTCGAGCTTTGCCTTATCTCATCGTGCGGCATCAATACATATCGCCAGGGTTTGTCGCTGACAATGCTGGCATGTTGGCACCATAGTGTCGCGGCCTTTGCTTTAAGGAGCACCACATCGTCGGTCATCTCACTCGCTCGCTTCGGTTCGCAAAGGTATCGAGCGGTTTCAGTCTCGACGACGAAGTCAGGCTGGTAGGCGTCCTCCTGATAATAGTAAATCCGCAAGGTTTCCTTCGGCGGCTTGAGCCATTTCAGGACGGATGGTTCATCCTCAAGCATGATGGCGAAGCGCCGCTCTGGATCTGAGTCGAACTTTTGTGCCGGATAGAGGCATTTTGCAAAACCACCGAATACCATCCCACGGATGAGCAACTTTTCCTCTACCGGAGCCCGGAATGGAAGAATCGCCTGGTCGGTCTGCATCGCGGCCATACTGCTAGTGAGGGTCTGGAAGCCTTTGGAGACTGTGACTTCGTACTCGGTTGCCCTCTCGACGTAATGCTGGTTCATCTGGGCGTGGATCAGAGTCACGAGCTGCGTCTGATAGAACTGCAAGACGTTTAGCACGTCCTCTGGTGTCTTGAGATAGGACTGCAAATGGCGCACCATCTGGGCGGCGAGCTTGTAGAGCAACTCCGAGTGCTCGTCGTAGTTGATGTCGTCCTTGTCGATCAAACCGCGAACGATGTAGTCCTCAAGGTTCTTCTCCAATACCACGCCATCCCCGCTGACAATCTTGTACCGCTGATTGGTCATCAAGAGTTGAACCAGCAAGTCCTTCTCGGCCGGTGGTTGCCGAAAGCTGCTGCAATCGAGGTCGAAATCTTGGTAGCCGACTGTTACCTCTCCCTTCGGCGTCACAATGATCTTTGGGATGTCGATGGTTCGTTCGGCAATGGCGTTGGTGACGCGCTCAACAACGGATGCCACGTCCACCGGCTGCAAGACGGATGGGAGTTCGCCTTGAATGGGCTGCATCAGCTCCGTCACTCTTGCGGTGATGCGTTGTTGCACGTCCTGCGTCTTGAGGTCGCCTGAACGGGCAAGTCTCTCGAATTGCTGCCGGATGACCTGCATGGTCACTTCGGCAGTCTTGCGTTCCGGTTCACTGATTGTCGGAGCCGGCTGTGGCGGAGCACCTGGGGCGGGAGGAGCAGGCGCAATCCCCAAGCCCAACTGAGTCATAAAGACTGGCTCGATGGTGACGGCCTTCGTCGGGGTATCTGGAATGTCCCGCCCAATGACGATGCCCGTGCGGATGATCGAATTGGGATCGTTGGCATGGTCAACGATCTCTTGGAAGCGGTCGTGTGAAACGATGGTCAGACGATCCACGTCCGCTACGCCAGTCCGTTTCCCGTAGGGAAGACGCAAACCGCGCCTGATGGATTGTTCGACTAGCGTTCGTGAATTTGCCGTGCGAAGCGGGACGATGGTGTAAAGATTTGTTACGTCCCAACCTTCCTTGAGCATATTAACGTGAATCACGATCTCGGTCGGGTTCGTAGGGTCTTCGACAGAGAGAAGCTGTTGCACCGTCTCGTCCTTCTCTTCGCCGGTCTGGTTGGAATGAACGGTGATGACTCGGCCTTTGTATCGCCCTCCAAAGAAGTCATCCGCTTCAATGCGTTTCAGAAGGTCGTTCGCGTGCGTTGTGTCCCTAGCAACGACCAGCATGAACGGCTTGACCAACGGTTTCAGATTTTCACGGGCATAAATGTCGAGTTGGACCTTGGTGTATTCGTGGATGCGAATGCCATCCTCCAGCTTTAGCTTTTCGAGGCCGGCCTCATCGTAATTCTCTGCACGGAAGTTCTCGCGTGTTGCGACCGCAGGTTCCTTCACGAAACCGTCTCTGAGCGCGGAGGACAGTGGGTAGCTGTAAATGATGTTCTTGAAGTCAGCACCACCTGCTGTTTCAGTCCGGGGAGTGGCCGTCAGCTCAAGACCGAGGATCGGCTTGAGTTCGTTGATCGCCCGCATTCCGGCTTTGCCGCGATAGCGATGTGATTCGTCCATGAGCAAAACAAGGTCATCAAGTTCGGAGAGGTACTCGAAGTAGCTCTCGCCGATGTACTCCTGTAGCCGCTTGATGCGAGGTTCCGCGCCGCCGCGTACCTCGGAGTTGATCTTGCTTATGTTGAAGATGTTGATGTGTACAGGAGCATCCGGGTCTTTGAAGCCGGGGATCGCGGGTTGGCTAAGGCGCTCAGAGCGAACGCCTCGCCCGCTCTCGTAGTTGTCCCCGGTGATGATCTCCGGCGGCTGAACGACGAAATCGGACAAACCTTGAAAGACGTACTTGGGCGAACCCGGCGTGAAGTCGGAGATGAGCTTGTTGTAAATGGTCAGGTTTGGGGCAAGGACGAAGAAGTGACGGATGCCCTCGGCTTGGTGGAGATAGGCGATGAACGCACCCATCAGTCGCGTCTTGCCGACGCCAGTTGCTAGCGCGAAGCACAGCGATGGAAAGTCCCGCTCGAAGTCGGTGACGTTCGCGAACTCGGCACGAATCGTGGCGAGTGCTTCTGCGGCGTCCTGGTCTTTTTGCAAGGACAGCAGATCGCAGATGCGATCAAGAATCTCCAGCGATTCGCGCTGGGGGGAGCGGAGGCTTAGGCGGTTGGCGATGGCATTACCGGCTTGCTTCACTCTGCACCCCCCTCACCGTCAGTCGTAAATAGGTTCGGTTGCGCGGCACGACGGCGGGCCTGCTTGGGCGTAAGCGTCTGTTCGGAATCCGTTGACACAACCTCCACGGGCGGAGCGGCCTTTGGCAGGTTGGCAACATTGAGGCTGTAATCATCGTGTCCCCACTCGCACTTTGCCAGCACAGCGGATGGAATCTTCTTAACTGTCAGATTTGGGAAAACATCGGCCTTCCCTCGAAAAGCAGCACAGCAGATGAGCAGGCTGCGGTTCTCGCCAACCTCATCACTCAGTTTCGCGAGCTGGTCACGGGTGAGGGTCTGAGTTGTGACGTAGAGGAAGTCGCTCTCTGTGGAGCGACCCTGCTGCCAGTACAACTCGTCGCTGGGAGCATATGTAAAGGCCATGATTTTACACATTGCCTCGGCCAGCATCGCTGCGTTGTACTGTCTGCTGATTATGAGATTTCCGAAGCGATCCTTTTCGAGCAAAGATGGTGCTATGTGGAAATACCGGAAGCCTCCGCCACCTTTCCACCCGGAAGACGAACTGATTCCACTCAAATCAGAGCCGTCAATCAATGACCGCAATCGAGGCACTATTAACGTATTGCAGTGGTCACGTAACTCCACCATAATCCAGCGCCTCCTGAGCTTGTGCGCCACCGCGCCCGTCGTCCCTGATCCTGCGAATGAGTCAAGGACAAGATCCCCTGGATCCGTCGAAAGGTTTAGGATTCTCGCTAGCAAGGCTTCTGGCTTTTTTCCGTTGGGGAAGGTAACAGCTCCTTCCGCGTGGAGATTGTTTGACAGTAGATCATCCCAGATTGTGGATGCTGGCAAAGCTGTAATCCACTCTCCATCCATTTGCTTAGTCTTGGCTGAATAAAAAATAAGCTGTTCGCCATTTAGAAAGTAGTAGTCTTCCTTGGCTTCCCTCTTGGATCGTTGAACGCTATTTCGCATGGTACGCGAAGCCTCAAGCGCTTCACGAGCTTCAGGATTCACATCCACTGGGGCAACTCGTGCTGTTCTAACGACCCGGCGAGGGTCCAGGAGAACAAACGTTGTTATCTCTTCTTCAAGGCCCTCGCCGAAGTGCTTCTTAAGCTCTTTAGCAGGAACGCCACAATGATTGCTAAATGCCTCGCGCAGCGGGATCAGTGTCCATGATTCGAAGGAGTCTTCCGGATTCGAGATGTATCGGTTGTATCGATCATCGCGATCAGTGGCTTGGTACACCCGGTTGGGCTTCCAATTGGCTTTGTCTTTTGCATAGTAGAGAATGAAACTCGATGTACTCACTAAGCCAGGGTTGACAGCCTTTGGTCCCGAGACTGAGCTTTGTTTGAAACTGATAACCGCAATCCTATTTTTTCTGGAGAAAATCTCGTCTGCGATTGCAATTAGGTAACCCAATTCGTTGTCGTCTATATGAAGAAAGATCGAACCCTCATCCGAGAGCAGGCGATACAGAATCTCCAGACGGTCGCGCATGTTCGTTAGCCAGAGGGAATGTTCGACACCATCGTCGTAGTGTTCAAACATTTCTCCAGTGTTGAATGGCGGATCAATATAGACGCACTTGACCCTTCCGGAGAACTCTTGCTCCAAGGCTTTCAGCGCAAGCAGATTGTCGCCGAACACGAGGCGGTTGTCGAAGATGTCGTTGTCCGTCACTCGCTGTTTGGCGTGATAACTCTTCTCCGGGTCTTCGAGCAGGATGCGAGGCTCCAACCGTGGCCGGTTCTCTTTGCCAATCCACGTCAGTTCCAGTCTTTGCTTGTGGCTCGTCAATTGACCTTCCCGTTTTTAGCCATTGCAGTGCGCCGGTTGCACACCAAAGTTCCATCCCAAATGATGTCTGCCGCACGCCGAGTAGTCAGTGAGCGAAAGATGGCTAGATTTGCTGAATTGGGCGATACAACCAGTCTCGTTGAACCGCAGACTGAGCTAATAGCTTTGCTTTCTTCTCGATAACGCTTTTCGTGAGCCCAGAAAAGTCGATCAAGGCGTGCTCCGCGAAGGTGGCCGCATCTGGCGTGACACTCAACTCTAGTGCCGAACACTCGCCCAAGGTGATGCCCATGACACCCTTTGATTCAAGCCCAAGGACTGCGGTGTAATGCTCCCATGAAGGCTGCGGCTGTATTTGGTCACCGTCGTACACAGATAGCTTGTCTTCGTCTTTTGGCGTAGGACGAAATGCCTGCGAGGTCGGTCTACCGTTTTGCACAAATTTGGGATGTATCTGCCGGAGCAGAATCGTTGAAGGGTTCATCAAGATTGAACCTCGTCGGCCCGCTTTTCCAACTGCTTCAGAGCAGCATTCAACTGAACCCAACCTTCGGCGCTGTCCAGTGGAATCAAGAGCTCGTTGCAGGTCTTGTCCGCGAGATTTAGAGCTTGATACTCGCCCGATCTCTTTTCCAAATCGATATCGAGAGACACTTCCCAACCGTCGATGCTCCACTCTGCCTGAAGGTCACCCTCCGCAGTGGGATAAAGATAGGGCAACTGCAAGTCCGAATCGAAGGATGCGTCGAAGGTGTTCGCCAGCCAGTCCAGCCGCTCTTTTGCGGGGGCTCGTCCCTTACCATCAAGCCAGCCGTCTTGAAGTTTTGCCAACTCTTCGAGGCGAAGCGTGATATCCAACGGGTCCAACGGCGTCGCGTGTTCTATAGATTCAAGTCCCTTGAGCCGATCCGCACGATCGCGTCTCACAACACCCTGAATCAAGACATATTCGTCATGACCCGTCCCATAATTCCCGAAAGCCTCCAAGATAGGTTCGTTATAGAGATTGCTCAGGTCTCCCTTGAGCTTAGTGCCATCGTTGAGTTCCATCTCAAAACTGTTGCGCCCCTTGTCGGCCTCTGGAATTCGTACACGCAAAGTTGCCTCTTCCGTCCATTCTGAAACCTGGGCGTAGTGCATCAGTCGGTTGCGACTTTCTGGGCTGAGTGTCGCTTTGCCAGCGCCGTGATCGAAAGAGATAGATTCGCCTGAACGTAGACCGCGTCCGAATCGGTCGAAGTAGTTCAAAAGATGCGGTTGCAACCGCGGCGTTTCACCCTTCTCAGCAGTCGCGATCGTTTCGATGATCGCGCTGCGAGCTTGCTCGAAGTACGTCAGATGATTCGAAGCGGGAAACAGGCCCGCGAAGACAAGACTAATCGTCAGAACCGCGCTGCCCTCTTCGACCGATGTGAGGTGCAGATCCACTCCCGCCGTGAAGTTCCTGGGAATTCGCTTTCTTTCTGGATGAGCTTTCCGAAACTCCCATTTAGCCACTTCAACCAGCATCTCTTGCAGGGCTGCGAAATCCTGCAAAAGCTCCAGCGGCACCGTATGGTCGCGGAAGCGTTCGCCGTTGAGTCTTGGCTTTAGAAACTCTTGCTGCACGTTGCTACCTCATGCTCCGTCAAAAAAATTCTGCCTTCAGGGCACCGCTGCGCTTCGTCACTGAGCGAACAGTAGCCTTTCAAGTGTACATATGACGTTCGCGTCCCAACAACATCACAAGAGCCTCAATAAACCGAGGTATCCATCTGATAACAAAGCCTTAAGATCACTTCTCAATGCAACTTCCATCGGATAGTGAATAGTGGTGTCAACTCTTGCTGCTGCTTTAGCTTACCTTCAATGTCCGCAATCAAGGTTTCACGCCTCGCCTCAACCTCGTCCTGGGCGATGAAAAGGTCTTTACGGCGCTGGTTTCGGGCGGCGGTAAGGTCTTTCAAGCGACGTTGGTGCTCCAACTTGTACTGCAAGCCCGTTGACGCGACAGATTCCCGGCGCACCTCACGGATCTCCTTGTCGAGGTCCTTGATCTCTTGCTCCAGGCCGAACTTGAGGTCTTCGGTCCAACGGTCGAGCTTCTCGATCTCTGTGTCGAGCCATTTGCCATTGCGCTCCTCAAGGTCGCTGAGAACCCGCTGCTGTTCCTTGGCTATCTCGGTGGTAAGCGCATCCGGTGGGTCCAGCAAGAGCGGCTGTCCGGGTTCACCTTCAAGATCGAACAAACGCCTGCAAGCGTTCGGCTCAAGCGGCTGGCCGTTATCCATCACTCCGCTAAGCAGGATGTGGTCTTCCGTCTCAAAGCCATTGAGCGTGAATCGGGAACAGGTGAGCCATCCGCTTCGGCTGGGCAACGACTCCAGAACGGCAATGCGCTTACCACTAGCCGAGAGGTTGAATTGCAGTTCTACCTTGGGTGTCGAAAGCGCACAGCAGCTCCCCAAAACCTGTTGCGCCAGTGGATGTCCAACGCGATACGTGTTGGCGTCCTCCACATTCTTACCCATGCGGTAAGGGCCAGGGTTCACCGGCTGGGGACTACCTGTGGACACTGGAAATGGATCGCGTTCCAGATAAAAAGAGTGGCCGGGAGTATCGAAACGGGCGTAGGGCGCGAGGTAGAAGGCCGTGAGCCGCCATAGCAGGTCTTGAAAGCGTCCAAGAGACTGGCCGGCGGAAACGCGGACACGTTCGATGACTTCTTGGTCGAAATTATTGAGAAGCTGTTCACTGGCATCGTTGCGTGCCTGGGCAATCTGGGACTCAAGCTCCTGCTGGAGTTGATCGAACTGAAACTCAATCTGTTCGGTCGTTCGGCACTGCTGATAGATGGCGACGATGCGTTTCTCGAAGTCCACCCCGGACTCAACGGCACCAATGACCTCATCGGTGGCTCCGAACACCCCATCGAAAAGCTTGAACTTTTCCGCGAGAAGTTGGTAAACGCGAATATCGGCGGCGTTCGCTTTGTTAAGGAAGTTGACCACTACCACGTCGTACTTCTGTCCGTAGCGATGACACCTGCCGATGCGCTGTTCGATCCGCTGAGGGTTCCACGGCATATCGTAGTTGACGACCAGATTGCAGAACTGGAGATTGATGCCCTCCGCCGCGGCCTCGGTCGCAATCATGATGCTGGCCGTGTCTCGGAAGTGCTCGACCAGGGCTGCCCGCTTGTCGGCAGTAGGCGAGCCGGTGATGCGGTCGGTTCCGGCGTGCTGTTTCATCCAAGCCAGATAGATAGACTGACTCAGAGGATCGGTGTTCGTGCCGTTGAAGAGCACGACCTTCCCAACAAACTCCGTCTGCTGGAGCAAGTTGAATAAATATTCCTGAGTGCGGCGCGACTCGGTAAAAATGATGGCCTTCTGTTGTAGAGCCCCGGTTCCATCTTCGATGCGAACCGTGCGCGCAGCTTCGAAGCCGCGCTGCAACGCCGTGAGCAGTGCGTCGCCCTTGGAGTTTGTCTGGATCGCCTTAGCGAGAGCGTGGAACTGATGGAGTTTGTCCTTCTCGGCGCGAAGTTCGGCTAGCTGTTCCGGGGAGAGCCGTTCTGGTAGCTTCTTCTCGTTGGTCCCGTCAGGGACGGAATCTGAGCCTTCATCCTCATCTACCCCATTCCTCTTGTATTTCGGGCAGCGTCTCGAAGTCTTCCGCAAGAGATACAGGAACTTCGGTAGCCTTCTGGTCAGCCTCAGCCGTCTCCAGTTTGGTCGCAAGCCCCAACAAGGTGTCGGAGATGGCGTAGGTCGAAGATGCAAGCAGCTTTCTCAGAATGAGCGTCATGAGTTGACGCTGGCTTGCCGGAAGGGCGTACAGCTTGTCACCCATAAGATAAGCAGAGACGAGTTCGTAGAGTTGCTGCTCGGCTGCACTTGGGTAGAACTCCTGCACCATCGCGTGCCGGTTCGTGTAGGGCACATAAGCGAGCACTTGCCGCCGCAAGGTGCGCTGGCAGATCGGACGAAGACGCTGCTTTAGGGCGTCGAAGTCGGCTTTACTCGCGAGACGGCCAAACTGTGCGCGAAAACTACGGAGATCGCCAAAAGTGAACTCATCCACGATACTGACGAGTCCGTACAGCTCCAGAAGGGAGTTCTGCAGCGGCGTCGCCGTCAGCAGAACTTTTTGAAATCCACTTACGGCATTCTTGATGGAGTTCGCGACCTTGTTGGCGGGTTTGTAGACGTTCCGAAGGCGGTGGGCCTCGTCAATAGCCACCAAATTCCACGGAGTGTTTCGCAGGTACGGCTCTTTGGATCGGGCAAACTGGAACGAGCAGATGATGATCTTGGGTTGCTGAAACGGATTCAGATTGCCAGCGCGAAGCGCCTCATTGAAGGTCTTAGCCTCAAGGATGACGCTCTGGAGAAAAAACTTGTCGAGGAGTTCCTGGCTCCACTGCTTGCGAAGGTTCGCAGGGCAAATGACGAGTAGTGTGCGTCGCCGCTCGGCCCAATGCTGGGCAAGCAAAATCCCAGCTTCGATCGTCTTGCCGAGGCCCACCTCGTCGGCGAGGATCGCTCCCTTCGACAGTGGGGAGCGAAACGCAAAGAGTGCAGCTTCAATTTGATGGGGGTTTAGGTCAACCTGGGCGTCAGAGAGTGCGGACGCGAGTTTGTCCACGTTGTCCGAACTGGACCGTTTCGTCAGCTCATGGGCAAAGAGCTTGGCATGATAGGCCGTCAGACTCATTGGCGCTCAGATTCTCCGTGCGCCAATGTTAGAGCATTCACGCCGCGAAGCGTTCCTTACTACAGGCTTTGGCGGCGAACTACGGGCCGGACAGGTCCAAATGGGGTTTGAATCGACCAGAGGGTTGCATCCTAAATTGCGATCCCAAAGCCTTCGATCTCGACACCCGACCTGTTTGGGTTGCGTCCAGCAGCGCCAAAGTCCTGCTTAAGCCGTCCATTGGGCGGTTGCTGCGAGAAATCCACCGCGGCGGCCTTCGTGATGTCAGAGGCCAACCGCTCACCAAGGGTTTCGGCATTGTTGGTGTAAATCCGGGCGTCGTCAGAGGCGCGAGAAATCGAAACGTAGGCGAGCCGGTTATTGATGAGACTGCGTGATGAATCGGTGTCGATGTGGGCAAGAACGCGGCTTGCGGTGAGTCCTTGGGAACTGTGCGAAGTCACGGCATAGCCGTGGTCGAACTGGCGGAATTCGGTCGTGTCGAAGGTTACGGATCGCTCGCCTTTGCTGTCGAGCTTCACGGTCATTCTGCCGTCTTCGATGCCGGTGAGGGTGCCTAGATCGCGGTTTGCGACCCCGAGAGATTTGTTGGGGGCTGTGAACTGAAGGCGGTCGCCAGTGGCAAACTCTCGGTCCACTTCGGAAAAGACGTTGACACCCCGCAATCTTCGCGGGTCGTAGGTCACTTTCGACCCGTTCTCCAACTCTACCGAAAGGGTGTTGGTGCGAGAATCGACTGCACCGACAAGTGCGAAGCCGTCGCGCTCGATCCCCTCGGACTTGCTGCCAGTGGTGTACTGCAGGACGTCGCCGGCGCTGTAGCGCGCCGCCCAAGTGCGATCTGCGCCTGTCATGTCGGAGCGATGGGTTAGGGTACGAAACGTCTGGCCGTCTTCGGCAAGTGCTCCGCTCTGCCGTAGCTTGGTGCGAACCGCCTCATTGATCTGTTGGCGACTCCGATTGTCCGGGGAGATAATGATCGTGTTCTCGGGCTGTGCGGCATAGTCCCTCGCTATGGCAGCGATGCGAGCGTGTCCGTTTGGGATCTCCGTGACGCGGCCCTGTTCCGCCAACATTGCGATACCCTTCACAGTTTCATTGTTGGCAAGATGTTGGACTGCTTTGAGCAGTTCCGGGTCTTTCTGCCGCATAATTTTGTCGAGCTGCGAGGTCTGCATTCCGGCTTCCTGCATCTGCTGAAATGGCCGTCCGGCGTCCACGCCCTGATGCTGTCGGATGTCTCCGATTACGAGGACGCGGTCTCCTGGGTTGAGTTTGCCGAGGAACGAGCTCATCTGCTTGGTACTGGCGAGACTCGATTCGTCAAGCATGTAGAGATGCCGGTTGGCAGGATCGGCGCTGGGGTGATTCTGACCACGGGCGAGGAAGCTCTGGAGAGTCGTAGCGTCGATTCCCGCCTCGCGGAGCTGCCCTGCGGCCTTGGAGGTTGGGGCAAATCCTTCGACGATGTATCCGTTCGCTTCCGCGCCCTCCCGGATGGTCTGCAGGGTCGTGGTCTTCCCAGTTCCGGCGAGTCCTTGAAGGCCGTGGATGCGGTCGGATGAGTTGAGGACTTGCCCGATCACTCGACGCTGGGAGTCGTTGAGAAAGGGCCGCGTACAGGCCTGTTCGCGAGCCCGTTCCGCGTTCATGATCGGGTCTACGGCATTGCGGCCTTCCAGTACGTATCGAATGTTGGCACGCTCGGCAGCGATAGTTTCGGGCGTGGTGAAGCTGCGACCGGAGCTGTGCTTCATGCCCTGGACGACGCGAAACTCTCCCGCCTCTTGCCGCCTGTCGAACTCGACCCGGATATCCCGGTATGACGCATCACCCATCCCTCGACGGAGTGCATCTCGGAGAATTGTCCGCTCGTCGGCCACGGCCTCACGCTCGAAGATGCTCTCTCGGGCGAAGGTGACCGCCTCCTTCGCATGAGGTCTCTGCTCCGGCTGCCACTCCAGTTGCTCGGCCCGCTCACGGGCTGTGGCGATGACCTGCTGTGGCTGATTCCCGAAGCTGGCGGCCATCTCTTTGTGTGCGGAAATAACCTCTTCCGCCGTAAGCGTCTGCTTGCGGTCGCGGGTGGAATGAGCCGCAATCTGTGCGGCCTCCGGGCCGCTGTATCCGGTCTTCTCCAGTTGCTCTCTGATCTGCCTGGAGCGCGGGCTTGAAGCGTCAAGGTACTCCTGCGAGTACCCTTTGATCTCCGGTGCGCCGCTCCTGCCGGATTCGATCTCGTACCCAAAGCTGCGAAGCTGATAGGTAAGCGCCGACTGATACACGGCGGTAGCATACTGCTGGCTCTCGAAAAAAGCGCGCTCCTGCAAGGCGCGGGTTGAACCGTTCGCCCGCTCCGTCACGTTGAAGATCACGGCATGAGTGTGGAGCTGCGGTGCAGCATAGCCGTCTACCGGGCGCGCCGTGTCGTGCTCGAACTTGGCCGCGATGAATTTGCCGGTCGTTTCTGCCGGATTGTTGCCGCCGATCCGCGCCTGGGTATACCTCTCCAACTCGTCCAAAGCGGTCGTCACAGCGGCTCGATGCGCCTCGCGGACACGGTCGTCGCCGCCTACCAGGGCGGTAAGCGAGACGGACTTTGGCGCCGAGAACGTGGCATCCCAACCGGCACGGTGCTCGACGGCTTTGGTGGTCGTGCCGTCGGCGTTCTTGTACTCCTGGGCGGTGCGATGCCGCACCATCGGCTCATCAGTCTGAGGATGAATGCCCTCAGCCAGCCGGGAGAATTCAAGCGGCGCAACCTCGCCTTTGAGACCAAGCGATGCGGCGAGCTTGCCTTGCCATTCGCCCTTCACCGTCTCGCCCTGTTTGTAGTAGTTCTGGGTCTCGGACGTGAACTCCAGCTTGTGATAGCTCTGGGCTTGCCCCGCATTGAGCGCCTTTGAGATGTTCAGCATGGCTTAGGAATGCCCCAATTCCAGAGTGACGCTGTCGTGGTGCTTCTCGCGGGGTGGGGGGGCCAATTGTTCCGACTGCTCGATGTCCAAAGCCGAACCTGGCTGGGTACTTATTGGAGTGACTTCGGATGGCGTCACGGCCTGCTTTCGCCCGTTGCCGGGCCTCAGTTCATGTCCCTCCGTGGACAGCGACCCAAGCGAACCTGGGCCTCTTTGGTAAGCCCTTCCACTACTCGCCGAAGGTGAAGTAGTAGTCTGTTCCTCTGGAACCGCATTGTCTGGTCTTGGAGATTCTGGACGGCGCGGGGTGAGAGTGCGCCGGTCGAATCCCAACTCGTCGTCCGCCGCTTTGCGCGGGATGAACTCGGGAGTCTCACCCGGCGAGTCAAGGTACTCGAAGACGAATCGAGCGACGTTGTTTCCCAACTTGAGATAGGCATGGCGGTCTTCGAGTCCACCAATCTCGGACGCCATCACAAGCGGTTCACCTGGCGGTCCACAGTGAAGTTTTTTCCGGCTCGCGAGCCGTCGAACTTCGTCTCACGGAGCCGTTCGATCTCAACCTTGCCGATGGACTCCGAAATCCATTCGGCGGCCTTGGGTTCGCCCGTCCGCATAAAGATTTTAGTGGCGGGCTGAGAGAGCATCACCTCCGCCAGACGCCCGTAGATGTCTTCAAGCTGTCCTTTGCCCTGGAATCCGAGAACCATCGGGTTCTTCGATTTCCGGCTCTCCGTAATCGCGGTGTGGAGCTGGGGTAGACGTTGCAAACTCGCCAGTTCGTCGATCACAAACCAGACCCGCTTCTGCCCTGGTTTAGGTCGCCCCAGCAGCCGCATTACCAGCATGTCGATCCATAGCGAATGAAGCGGACGCAGCACTTCGCGCTCACTGAGCTGCGAGGTGACGAAGATCCAACCCTTGCGCTCGTGCGCCCAATCGGTCGCGTTCCACTGGTAGCTTGCGTCCTCCCGGCGAGGCAGCAAGCGCAGACTTTGCGCGACCAGACCCAACGAAGAAAGGACGCCTGTGGCCTGGGGACCGGCCTTGCGGTTGATATAGTGCGCCATCTCGGTTCGAGCGACGCGCCGCTGCAGCTCGGCCTCATCCGCCATCCATGCCGCCAACTCGTGAGGGGTCGGCCCGGTCTTCAGGAGATGGGCGAAGATTTGCGCCGGGGTGCGATAGAAGAACTCGTCCTTGATGCTGACGCTGGTCGGCTGATAGAGCGAAGCCGCGATAGTTACAGCCTCGGCGTTCCGTTCCATCTCATTCGCCGGACTCCAGAAGGGGCAGCGCGCGTCAAGCGGGTTGAGAACCACGTCACCGCGCTCCCCATCGTAGAACCGCTTGACGAATTCCGTGGCCGGGTCATAGACGATCGCCGCATCACCCCGGTCTCTGATCTGGCGAAGGATTTGCATGATGAGCTGCGTCTTGCCGGTCCCGGTGTCACCGATGATTTGGATGTGTTGGGCCTCCTTGCTTGCGGGAATCCGCATCAACGATCTCGACTCGGTCGTCTTGAATCCGATCCCCCTAACCGGAGGGGGTGCCTGCTTGCCGATGAAGCGGAAAGAGAGCTGCTGGAGGCGCTCAAGCGCCACAAACCTGCGCTCTGTTGCCCGTTGGGCGTCATTGAATTCAGTTGGGGTCATCATCACCGGGCCACGCAGAACGCGCCCGTACTTGAGCATTCGGAATCGCTTGATGTCCCTCGGAACCGAGAACCAAAGCATCACGGCGAGGCATACCGCTCCCTCGATCAAACTAAGTTCAAACAACTCCAATAGCCCCTTGCCACCGTATACGGCATCACGCAGCCAGCGGTGCATGGAAGCGTCGTAGAACTTCCGCGCTGGTGCGCGAAAGAACCAGCCATAGCCCTGCGACGTTGCCAGTGGAGCGAGAGCAACAGGCAAGGTTCTTCCGTCGGGGAGGGTCGTTTTGCCAGCCGTAATGTCCACTGGAAGGGCAAGCCGAGGTCGTGCCTTTACGCCACCCAGATAGATCAGCCGGTATCCTTCGTGAGCGTTGAACTTCGCTCCAACCTGCGACCGGATGTACTCGGCGATGTAGCTCTGCTGCACCGGCGAGAGCGA
>JALYIG010000169.1 GCA_030775885.1 Acidobacteriota bacterium
TCGCCAAGCTCATTAACACCACCAACGGCTGGCAAGTCGCCAATGCCGGCACCACCGACATTCCCGCAACACCCGCCGACGGCAGGATCGTCCAGTAGTCGGCGTGGCTATTTGCCAGCCAGCGCGACCGCCCGTTCAAACACAGGGTCTCGACCGGCGCGCCAGTCGGCGAAACTCTGCGCGATGCGCTCGTCCGGCTCCAGCGTCTTCACCCGCGCTGCGTAGACATAGTTCAGCCAGAAGCAGTCGCGCAGGTCCGTGCAAGCATACTGATAGTCGTGTTTGCCGGTTCTGTATGCCACGCAAAGCTTGGAATTTGGAAGGCATCCGCGATTGCCCTCGGAGTAGAACGCCATCCGGTCCCCAACCGGCTCGCCGAGGATGCTCATGCGGTCGCCAGCCGCTTGCTTCACCCATGCGACTGTAGTAATGCCGGCCGAAAACGTCGACGGCCCAGTGAGCACGTAAATGTGGCCACCCTGCTGAATCATGTTTGGCAGCGACTTTGCGAAGCCGTAGGTGTTCATATAGTCCCCGCCATCATCGAAACGCATATCCAGAATCACGTTGCACGGCGGATCCTGCCGCATATCGGCCTCAGTCTCGCGCACGAACGGCCCAATCCGATCCTTGCCCTCATCCGTGTTCGACTTGAACTGAACCAGCATCGTGCACGAACCGCGTAGCCGCTCCCGCCGAAAAGTGTTGTCGAAGTTCGTCAGCGTAACCGGTAGCGGCTCATCCGGCTCGAACGCCGCCCAGCCGTCGGTCAGCCCAGCAAGCGGCTCGCTCGAATACCACCGCGTCACCCATGGGCTGGGTTCGTCGCTCGCCGGTTGATAAGCCCCCAGCGTTCGCGTCACGATCGCGCCCGCAGATGTCGCTACTGTCCACGTGGAATGTTGCATGTCCTTCGCGATGCCCAACCCATACAGCAGGTCCTGCACGTTTACGTACACCGTGGCGTATTCCGCGCGCCATCGCTGCGTACCGCCCCGCAACGTCTCCAACCGCTGCATCACGGAGTCGATCGGCATGCCGTCAATTGCAACCACGCGCCCACCCAGGAGTTCGCGGTCCGCCTCCTGCGCGCGCATCACATAAAGCCCATCCGAAAAGAGCTGAACTCGTACCGGCAGTTCCTTCGGAGTGGCTCCGGGCCCAAACGATACCTTGGAGTGACCGTTATCCGCCAAAGCGTCGATCAGCATCAACGCAACCAGCAAGTGCGGACCATCGAGCGGCGCCGGCAGCGCCTTCAACGCAATCACCCGCCGCTCGGCCTCCGCCCGCGACTCTGGTGTAAATGCACGATCCATCGCAATCAGTTTGTCGAAGTAGTCCAGATCCTGGCGCTGCGCTTCAAGAGCATTCGCCGCAGCAGGATACGAAAACTTCGGTGGCGACGGATAGAAGTGCCGCCAGAAAACAAAAAACAGCCCGCCCAGCATCAGCGCAACCGTGAACACCGGCGTCAGAATCCACAGGAGTATGCGAACAGGTCGCCTCATGACACCTCTTCAGTTTGACGAGTCATGTACCAGTACGCGACGCCCGTGCCGCTGGTTCCCCAGCCGCAGCCTGGCAGATCTCTAAGCTCCCACCGTCGCCGGCAGAATATCCTCGACATCCACCCACGCCGTTGGATACTCGCCCGTGTAGCAGGCGGTGCAGTAGCTCGCCGGAGACATCCCCGATGCCGGCTCGTCCATCGTGCAGGAGTGCGTCAGCCCCACCAGGCTGAGGTACGCCAGCGAGTCCGCCTCAATAAACTTGCAGATCTCGTTGACGGATTTATTCGCCGCGATGAGGTCCTTTTTCGAAGGCGTATCCACACCATAGAAGCAAGGCGAGATCGTTGGCGGGCACGAGATGCGCATGTGCACCTCCTTCGCTCCCGCCGCACGAACCATGCGCACAATCTTTCTGGAGGTAGTCCCGCGGATGATCGAGTCGTCGATCAGGATCACGCGCTTGCCTTCAAGCAGATTGCGCACGGGGTTCAATTTCATCCTGACGCCAAAGTCGCGCGTTCGCTGTTCCGGCTGAATGAATGTTCTGCCAACGTAATGGTTTCTAATCAAACCAAGGTTGAACGGAATGCCGCTCTCCGACGCATATCCCAGCGCCGCCGTTACTCCCGAGTCCGGCACAGGAACAACAAGGTCCGCGTCCACGCCACTCTCGCGCGCAAGCTGCCGCCCCATCTCCTCACGCGACTTCTGCACCCATCGCCCAAATATTTTCGAGTCCGGCCGCGCAAAATAAACATGCTCAAAGATGCAGCTCGCCGGCGGGGTCGTCTCGCTCGCGAACCTGCGGCTGGTCAGCCCGTCCTCGCTCACCATCACCAGTTCGCCCGGCTTCACATCGCGCTCGTACTTCGCGTGCAACAGGTCGAACGCGCACGTCTCCGAGGCAAACACATACGTATCCGGCTCGCCATCCACGCCGGTAATCCGCCCAATCGACAGCGGTCGAAACCCATGCGGATCTCGCGCCGCAAAAATCCGGTTGCGCGTCATCATCACAATCGAAAATGCGCCATCCACCTGCGCCAGCGAATCCGCAATGCAGTCCACCAGCATCGACTGCTTGGAGTGCGCGATGAGCTGCACAATAATCTCCGAGTCCGAAGTGGTCTGGAACAGCGCCCCATCGCGCTCCAGCCGCGCCTTCGAATTGCCGAGGTTCACGAGGTTGCCATTGTGCGCAATCGCGATGAGTCCCTTGGTTGATTCAACCGAAATCGGCTGCGCATTCAGCAGCGCCGAATCGCCCGTCGTTGAATAGCGCGTGTGCCCGATCGCCATGTATCCCGGCAGCTTGGCGAGTACATCGTCGGTGAAGATCTCCGACACCAGCCCCATGCCCTTCAGATCGTTCACTTCGTGCCCATCCGCGCTGGCAATCCCCGCCGACTCCTGCCCGCGATGTTGCAGCGCATACAGCCCCCAGTAAGTCATCCGCGCGGCATCCGGATGCCCATACACCGCCATCACCCCACACTCTTCGCGCAGCTTATCGAACGGCGTAGCGTCCTGATCTTCGCACTCTTCCGCATCCACATCAACGGTCGTCATTCTGGACTGAAAGTCAAGAATCTCGGTATTTGCTTTACCGGCCGCGGAGGCATCAGCAAAATACGGAGATTCTGACCCTGCGCGTTGCTCCGGGTCAGAATGACGCCGCGAAAGGCTTTGGTCGAGCATGGGGTAGAGATCGCTCATGCCGTCACCACCTCCGCGGCAAGATGCGATTCAAGCGTATTCGACCAAGTTTGTTTCAACTCATCGATCGCGGCGTCAATCAGCGGAATTCCTCCCGCAAATATCTCCACCCGGTCCGCGATCGTCTCGCCGAGATCGAGCGGCCAGATGTCTCCTGCCTCATCCAGAAACGTGCAGATCATGCCATAGTCTTCGACCGCGCAAGTCACCAGCACCTCGGTTGCATTCTCCGCAAACAATGCGGTTACATATTCCGCTTCCGACAGTGCGCCCAGCGTAGCTTTCACCCCGATATGATTTGCAAAACCAGCTTGCGCCAACGCCACAGCGAGTCCCCCATCCGAAATATCCTTCGCCGAGCGAATGAGTCCGCGCTGCGCAAGCGCAATCAGCGCCTTGTTCATTGCTGCCGCTGCGTCCAGATCAATCCACGGCGGGGTACCCCACAGCGAAGAGCAAACCGTCCGTGCAAAATCCGTGCATCCCAACTCCTGCTCCAGAGCAGCGGGCGTCTCCAAAGTCGATTGCAGCAGCAACACCCTGTCTCCCATCTGGCGGAAGTCACTCGGCACAGCCTTCGACACATCCTCCAGCAGCCCCACAATCCCAATCACCGGCGTAGGAT
>JALYIG010000170.1 GCA_030775885.1 Acidobacteriota bacterium
GCGTGATGGCAGATATCGTCGACCGTGGCGGCAGCATACCCTTTGGTACGGATGACCTGGAGCGCGGCGTCGAGGAGCTTTCCGCGGGAGTTAGGGGGCTTGGAGGCGACCGGATTGAGAGAATGTATTTCCACACGTTTCCGCTTGACGTTGTGCCGTACTGTTTGGTACGGTACCGCCTAGTCGGTATCTTGTCAAGGGACTTCACTGATTCGATTACTAACATTCGATGCGGCGAAATTCAATCGGAGGAAATTGCGATGAAGGTGAATGCATATCTCAACTTTGGCGGTAATTGTGCGGAAGCGTTCAGGTTTTATGAACAGCATCTCGGGGCCAAGATTCAAGGCATGATGAAGTGGAGCCAGATGCCGGATGCGGAGAAGCACACGCCGCCCGGGTACCAGGATTTGATCATCCATGGACGAATCGTGATTGGCGATACTGCAATCATGGCAAGCGACGTCCCGGGGTATCAGCCAATGCGCAGCTCATATTTATCCCTCTCGGTGGGCAGCATCGAGGAGGCAGAGAGAATCTACGGGGCTCTGGCTGAGGGTGGCGAGGTTTACATGAAGATGGGGGAGACATTCTTCGCGCATCGCTTTGGCCAACTGCGGGACAAGTTCGGGGCTTTATGGATGGTGATCCACGAGAAGCCGATGCCTGGTGCCTAAGACGGAACATTAGCCAGCGCAGGTGGGGCTTGAGGGAAGCGGTCGCGATAGAAATACAGCAGACCCAGCACAACCAATGCTCCGAAGAATAACGGGGACAGCAGGAGACTGCCAAAGCCTGCGGCCGGAAAGAGATTGGGGTGGGAAGGGTATGCGCAGAGGCTATAGCTAACGGCCAGCATCAGCAAGGCGAGGCCGCGTTCTCTCGAAGGATTCAAGGACCCGAGCAGCGCCAGCAAGACCACGAATGCCGCCGGAAGGAAGCCATAATGGTGAGCCCACGCGATCGGTGAGGCAAGCGTGAAGGTGAGTCCGGCTATCAGGAAATCGATTTCACTCACCAACCTGGTACGCATTCGATAGAGCAGCGCAGCCCCTAACATCACAGCGGAAGTGAGGGTTGTTCCGAAATCGACGATCTTGTTATACGGAGGGAATCCGTTCATGGAATCAGTGTTGCCGAGAAACCGGTTGAGCAGCCCATTCACCGATTGATTCATATAAAAGAACTGGCCGTGGTGTCCGAGGAAGCGTAGTTCATTAAGGTAATCCAGATGGTTTGGGTATCCGAAGATCGCCAGGGCCAGTAGTTCTCCAGGGATCACAAGAGCGGCACAACCAACCAGGAAGCGACCTTGTTTACGCAATGCGGCCCACACGAAGAACAACACGAACTGCGGCTTGAAGAGACAGATGGCGCCGATAAAGAGCCCGGCGGCAAGACGCCGATTGCCCACCCAGCACAGGCAGGCAAGGACAAACCAGGCATTCAGCCAGGTTTGTACCTGTCCCAGAGAGAATCCCCATGCGACCGGGTAGAACGTTATGGTCAGGCATGCGACCAGGAACAGGATGCGCCTGGAATGGAGCCGGGTTAGAAGCGTCACATCGGCATTTTGCGATAGAACCCAGGCGATTCGGGCAACCGCGGCTGCTTCCGTCCAGACAAAGAACCAACTGATCAGATCCAGAAACCTGTTACCGAGGTTGCAATGCAGGGAATTGGCCGCCGCGAAGATCAGAAGGCTCGAAGGAGGGTATTGGAATCGGACATGAAGTTTGAAGAAGACGGACTGGTAGATCGTGTCGCCGGGATGCGATGCAAACCACCGGTAAGCCTGCCGCATTGGTTCCCAGGAATCCGCGAGGGCGGTTCTGGCCGTTCCCACCCGGAAGAGCGCCACCAGCATGAATGCCAGGTTCGGCAAGGCTGCGGCGACCAATACTATGACGGCCGGACGCCAGCCGGAGAGGAATGGGCGCGGACTTGGTGCAGGGCCTGAGTCGGGCTGGCTAGACGGCACGGGCATTGGGAGTGATAGTACGACCCGGATGCGGATGACCCCAATAGCAACTTTGGTGCAGACATCAGGCCGCCGCGACAGTTCCGATTTGAGGTTGGGACGATATCGCGGCGGATGGCAGACTCGGTTCGGCGGCGGGTCACTTCAGGATGCGATCTGGGCCGCGGCCGGATAGGTGGCGGGCTCGGCTGGGTGAATCATCATCTTTTTTGGACCGCGTTTGCGGACTACGAGGACGCGGATGCGTTCGAGCATTTCTGCGGGCGAACATGCGCCTTTGGGGAGAAAGACGTCTGCGCGTCCTGCCCGGTCGTAGGAGCTGACGGTGCCGGAGACGATCATGGCAGGCAGGCAAGGGTGAATTTGCTTGGCGCGGCGAACCAGTTCGTTGCCGTCCATCTGCGGCATGATGAGGTCGCACAGCAGCAGGTCGATGGATCCTGGGAGAGAGTTGGAAATTGCGTCCAGTGCATCCTGCGGGTTGGGGAGTGAGATTACGCGGTAGCCTTTGGTTTCGAGGAGAAAGGTTCGGACGGACAAAACTTGCTCATTGTCATCAACGCAGAGAATGGTTTTCTTGGGGCGCATGGGTTCTCGGTTCTGCCTACTGTTCCGCAGCCCGGCTTCAGAACCGGGTCGATGCGGTACAGCATGGCGGATTGGGCTCATTTGGCACGTTTGCTGGTTGGCGAGCGTGACGATGGGCGGCGTTCAATTCGACCCGCGGCCCGCGCCGGTGGTTTGGCTGGGCGGATTTCGGGATAACTCCGTTGAGCCGGCAGGAGGGAACCCTGAAGCCACGCCTCAGGGCGAAGCTCTCCTGTCTGCTCCGCGAGGAGTCAGTTCCCTGGTTCGCCGTACGAGCTGAACGCCCGGACGACAGACCGCGGATTTGAGAGAGCCGGTGGCGTGCAGGTTGCCATGCGATCGTCCGGGACAATTCAGTTCGAGTGGCCGCGGTGGAGTCGATCGGCTGATCCGGAGGCGGTGGGCTGAACGACAGCCCACAGGCCTGATCGGGGGACATGATCCGATTCTGTACCTGCGGTAGTGAACTAAGCGCCGGAAGGCCGCGACTGCTGGCCGAGAGCTACTCTCAACTCAAGTTGTTTGAAAACGGTGGTGCGGTGTTGCGAGGTGCTGCTGGTGCCAAGGTCAGGTTTTGAAATCTGAAGTTGAGGGTAAAACGTCTTCTGAGGATGGTTGAGTGGCTCCTCAGTGCTTCCCCACAGTAAGGAGGGTTACCTACCTTGGCAACTGCGAAGGAAAGACGAAAGTGGGCCCACTATTTTCATTGCAGATTCACCGAATCTTCAAACAGCGCATGGATACTGGCTGTTTGCGTTGCCGGTCTGTTGAAATCGGGTGCATCACGGCAGGAAAAGGCGTCCGGATGCAATGGGAATGGTGCGGCCTCCGACGAGCACATTCGTAACCTTCCCGTTATCGGAAGTTGCCTGCACTTGAATTCGGCTTGGTCGAAGCATCTCTACGCCTTGCTCGAGGACGATTGGTTTTCCGCTGGAGGCGAGTCCATGCTGGACGAGATAAGCGATTGCGCAACCCGAGGCCGAGCCGGTCGCGGCATCTTCGCCGTTGTAAAACTGCATGCGTGCGTGCCAGTCCGCGCCCGATTTCGCTGAAGCACGTGTAATGCAGTGGAAGAATTTCGCATCGGTATGCGCGAGGTATGCCCGCGCCAGAGGCTGCGGGATCGCGAGTCTCGATGCGGCCTCCAGCGAGCGCAATGGAACGATGCAAAATGGCATGCCGGTGGACACGGTCTGAATTGGAAGGGCCGGGTCTAGGTCGTCGGGCGAGAGGCCGATGGCTGCGGCAACCGCGGACCGATTGTGAATGCTGCCGAAGGTTGGATCGTTCTGGCGCATGGTGCCGTAGACGCCTGGGCCATCGCTTGCGATGAAGGTGACGGGGATAGGACCGACGCGGAGGTCGAGCGTGATCTTGTCCGTGCCGCGCAGGACGGCATGATTGAGATGGAGCCAGCTTGCCGTGCCGAGTGTTGGATGGCCGGCGAACTCGAGCTCTTCCTGCACGGTGAAGATGCGTACGTGCACGCCGCGCTCGTGCTCTATCTCGGGATCACGCGGCAGAATGAAGGTGGTCTCGCAGAGGTTGGTTTCACGGGCGATGGCCTGCATCTCGCCGGTGGTGAGGCCGCGTGCGTCGATGAAGATGGCGAGCGCGTTGCCCTCGAGAGACTTTTCCGCGAAGACATCGACGAGGGCGTACTCGTAGGTTCGAGCGGCCGAAGAGTAGTGAGGTGCAGCTGGGCTATTTGACATGGGAAGTCCTCAGACGTATGTTTTCAGTTAGACCGCAATGGAGCAAACCTGCTTCACGCCGGCCAGGCTGGCCGCGGTACAAAGTTCAACTATGACGATTACGCCAATTACGCTCACTCCGTCACGCTGCTGTTGCTGTCGCGAGATGGGCGGGCGCTTGTAGGCGAATTGCAGTAGGTTTTCGATTCGAGCAACGCCAAGCCCACCAAGAGCCAATGTGCCAGGTGGGTTTTATCATGCTCTGCGGCCCTCAATTGCACTTCAACGATCACGAGAGAGGAACTAAAATGTCGCTCCGCATCAACGATGTAGCGCCCGACTTTACGGCAGAAACAACGCAAGGAACGATTCACTTCCACGAGTGGATTGGCGACAAATGGGCTGTGCTGTTCTCGCACCCCAAAGACTTTACCCCGGTCTGCACCACCGAGCTTGGCGCG
>JALYIG010000171.1 GCA_030775885.1 Acidobacteriota bacterium
TCCGGCCGATAACTCAGCGTGCTCACAAACGCTGCCTTCATCCGCATCCCGCGGGAAAGATGCTGCAACTCACGATCCATGGGCAGGTCAAAGTCGTCCAGAAGCTGCTCCTCTAACCGGTAGTCCCAGGTGGGGTAAAACGGCCTCAGATAATCGAGAAATCCACCCACGGTCATCGACTCCGGCATCTCCTGCAACTCCGACACGTAACCGATCCGGCTGAGCGCCCGCCCCCGGATAGCCTTCGAGGGCATTCCCAACACCTCAACGCTCCCCGCCGTGGCCGATTGCAGATTCATGATCAGCTGAATCAGCGTCGTCTTGCCCGCGCCGTTAGGCCCAACCAGCGCATACACCGATCCCGGCTCAACGCTTAAGGTCACGCCGTCCAGCGCCGTATGCGCCCCGTACCGGCGGGTCAAATCGTGGGTTGCAATGCACGGGAAGATCATCGGTGCGCCTGCGCTCGCAAGCCGGGTTTCATCAACTCGTATTCTTTGTGGATGGAACGCAGCAGTTCGTCCTGGTCCACGCCCAGTCGGCACGCCTCTACGACCAGCTCCTCAATCTGCCGTCCGAGCATTTTGGTGCGTTCCCGTTGACCGACGTTAGGAGGCTGTGCGACCACCGTCCCGATCCCAGGGTGCATCGCCAGCAGGCCTGCATCCACAAGTTCCGTAACCGCGCGGTGCGCCGTGTTCGGATTGATGCGCAGCTCCTTGGACAGCGTCCGGACCGACGGAAAGAAATCGCCCGGACGCATGTGTCCAGAGAGAATGGCTCGCTTGGCGGCGTAAACAATCTGGTCGGAGATCGGGACGCCCGGCTGAATCGTGATGGGGAAAGGTGTCACTTGTGTATTAGTACAACCAATACAGACGAAACGCAACTGTCGACTTCAAAGTTCCGTGGATACCCACCTTAGGGTGCTCAAACCCCAACGCCGTGAGCCAACCTGTCGAAATACGGGGTTTCATCCAACTGAGAACGACCGGCCACCGACAACGCCGCAGTTTCTCAAAATGCCGGTTCACGGGAGGTATGATTCTAGTCGTGCCGTCTGACTACAAAACCATCTTCGAGATCAGCCAGAAGGGGTTTACTTGGTGGTTCGCCTTGGTAGGCCTCGTTCCGGCGATACCTGGCGCTTTGATGTGGCGTTGGCGGAGGTCTCACGACGTTTCATGGGGCGTCGTTTGGCTTAGTTATGCATTCCCGGGATTTGCGGTGATCTGGCTTGGCTTTTGCACCATTCCGATGAGCATTAGCTACGTGCGACTCCTTGATGCGTATCGGTCGGGCCACTACTCTACTATTCAAGGGCGTGTCGAGGATTTCCGTCCAATGCAACCCCAAGGTCACTCGGCTGAGTGTTTTCGAGTACAGTCGGCGGAATTCTGCTATGGGGACGACATCATCTCCCCAGGCTTCAACCATGACACCGCACATGGTGGACCTATCCGAGCCAACCTTCCGGTCAGGGTTAGCTTCGTTGGAAATGACATCTTACGCCTTGACGCGGACCAGAGTTTCTATGCAAGCCCCTAAACCGCAGCTCGTATAGGTGCAACATGAGAAAGTGAACCTGTCGCAATACGCGGCTTCATGCAACGACGGGCGCGAGTAGGCGGGCCGTAGTTTCCCAAAATGCCGATTTTCGCGCACAGCCCGACTTTCGCGGGTAAAGATATCGCTGACTGACTATGGGACGGGCTTTAGCAGTACATTGAGAAGGAAGATCGGACCTTCCTTCACAGTGCCGTATATCAGACCTGCCAATGCGCAGACGCCTCCAACAATCTTCACCCAGTCCGGAAGCTTATCGTAGGCTCTTGATAGGTATCCCATACGCAGCCATGCTAGCAGGGGCGACGGAAGCGGGCCACGGGTTGGCGTTAGTGATCCGAACTCTACGAGACGCGCAGAGCAATAGGACCGCCGAATATGGCTCCGCTCCCTCATCCATGGTGAAGTGGCCGTCGACGAGGTTATCCAAGAAGTGGCCGTCCAGGATGCTTTGTTCCAACGACGTTTGTGGGGTATCGTTCTCCGTTCGAAGGGCGGATCCGGCGTGGCCGGTGAAAAGTCCTGGCGGCGACGGCGTCGTGCTTGAACGTAGCCATTGCTGGCGATCTCGGTGAGGTGGAACCTGGAGCTCGCCGCATCGGCGGAACATCCTCCGCTGCCCCAGACGTAGACGCCCAGCTTGCCTTTTGCTTCTGCGCCGGTCAGGTCCTTCGGCTGGTTGATCACGTACTCGGCAAGTGTGTCTCACGAGATAACAACCCTCTTGAGGCAGTTTGAATCTACATTATTTCGCAAAGAATATCGGCGAGGTAACATCCATCCGCGCATATATCGTTGACGCCAAGGACGAGTTAAGCCGATCGCACACATACGCGGCAGTCTCTCGGCTTCATCGCGAATCCACCAGTCCGACCCCATCAGCCGTGCAGCGCTTGCTACAACTTCGATCGATATTCTAAAAGCTAAGATTAATGCAAAACATGCCCACATCGAGACCCTGTGGGGGACCATGTACAGGTGTCAGCAGTGTTTCCGAACTTGGCGTCCGAAGTCCCGATGTTCACGGTATACATTAACTTCTTTACGTGGTGATACATTTGAGAATCCTCCAGGTTATGAGATTAGTTGCTTTCCTACATTGATCGTTTCCTTCAGATGCACATTCTGTTGTGAGCGACGTTCGCAAGGTTGGTCGATCTCTCGGTTCGGAGAAGTTCAACGGCCTGCCAGTATCGCTCGGAGATGAGTTGGTGAATGATCGTCCATTGGGACGACGTCCGCCGCGTCACCTTGACGTACAGGTCGCTCCTCGCCAGACACAGTCGCATTCAGCCCCGTGCCGAAACTACAAGCGAAATAAAATGAAGCGAAGCCAGTTGAAATCACGCTGCTATGTCGGGTAGCCGCTAGACACTAGAAACGTCGTTTTCCTAATCTAGCCGGATTGTGAATGGAGGGACGTACCTTGGCTGACGTTCGCACGCCGCTTTTTCCCCATAGACACCATAGGGACGGCTCATTTGAGTCAATCTGTCCTGGGTGTTTTCAGACAGTGGGAAGTGCAGAAATCGAAGTAGACCTAGTTGCATTAGAGAAAGTGCATGTCTCTGAATGCTCCCTTCTCGCTGAGCGAGGGATGTTTTACTCTCTGATCCATGAAGAAGATTCTCGTTCTGCGGCCTGATGTTGCATCGACCTTCCCATGTGTAGGGTATTTGGGCGACGCGGAGACAGGCAGGAGACCGCCGAAGCGGTTCCGAGTGGACGGGACCGATCCCTCGACACCCGTTCTTTGGTATGGCCGGGGTATGGTCGCTCTGGAAGAATCTGAAAGCAGAAGAATGGGAAGAACCTCGCATAAGCCACCCCCAGTAACCTTCATCCTACCGATCAGTGTTGATCCGCGTCGATGAGTATGGGTCGGTGGATCTTTCCACAATTCCCGGCTTCTTTGCCGAGCCAATTCGCTGCAGCCAGCCCTTTGTAACTAGCCGTCAGCGTTAGTATTCCGGGTTGCCGACGAACCGCCCACGATTGGAGCACAGTCGCAATGCAAGGATCTTCCTCGTCGCTTCTTAGTTCGTATCTGGCCGCTCGATGTGATCGATCACAATCCCATCCACCGGCCCCTTTGATGGCACCATCGCCAGGCCCAACTGCTTGAGCCCCTGAGCGGAGGGGGAATTCGAGTTGAAAGCTACCAATGTCTGTCAGACGCCGCCGGAGACGGGGGCCTCCTCTCAGTGGGCGCATTGATGCCGATATTTTCGCGCGTCACAGGGCAGCCGTACAGGCGGCGGGGCTGACGCGCGGGGACGCCCAGCCGCCTCTAATCGTGCATTCCGATATGACAGGAGTCACGGTGGCCGTCTCTCCCAAAGCGCTGCCCGGAACCACCGCGTCGAGTCACTAAGGCGAACTTCGCTGTAAGTCGGCTTTGCAGAGTTCACCTTGCCAGCGGCCCCACCGGCGAAGCCTGATCGACATCGATGACCGAGCCCATAAGCCGAGTATCGTCCCCAGACAATCTTCGAATCAGGCGATTCATCGGTTCGGAGTAGAACTGAGCCACAAGATCACCGACAACACCAGTCGAGGCGATGACGGCCACGAACAGAGCCGGTACCGCTTGGAGCGGTTTGCCTAAGCGCAGGTAGAGCCCAAAAAGGGCCACCACGATGAACATGTGACTTAGATAGATCTCATAGCTGCGTTGGCCCAGCCAGCGAAGTGGGGCTAAAGCCGCTGGGCTTCTCCACCGCGTCACCGCCGCAACCGCGATGAGCATGCAGGTGCCGACAGCAAGCACAGTCATGTCGAGCCCGGATTTCCCCAAACCCCAATTCCCAGCATTGATCGACATCATGAGGATGAACAGTACCAACCCGCTTCCGCTAATCCCCAAGTACCAAAGCGCTTTCCGCTGAAGACGCACGCGAGTCACGAGTAACGCCGTAAGGGAGCCCAGTGCGATAGCGTCCATCGAGCCCAGGTAGGAATACTCGTGCCAAATCTCATTGCCGTGGGTAAGCACTGTTCTTCCGAATGGGCCAAGCACGACAAAGATACTCAAAACAGCGATGAATACGCGTAGGCGCTTAAAAAAAAGGCACGCTAGGGGGAAGAAGAGGTAGAACATCTCCTCCACTGAGAGAGACCAAAGAATATCCCAGTTTCCCGGCAGGTAACCGCGAGTCGCTTCTAATACGTTAATGCGGAACGTCAAGGCTGCAAGCAAGGCCGTTCCTAGGCTGCCGACCTTCTTCCGAATGACGAAGTGGTCAATGTGAGCCAGATGCAACGTGCTCAGAACCACTAGAAGGAGCAGTAATAGGGGCACAATGCGGGCGAACCGGAGCAGGTAGAAATCACGAGGGCGCAAGGTTCTGAGCGAACCCCAGCGGCGGATCGAGGTTGCGGTGATGAGGAAACCTGAAGCGGCAAAAAACATCTGGACGCCATACTGCCCGTTCCAGACAAGAGAGGATACCAATTGAGCAGGCAGTCCTTTCGTGTATGGAACATGTGCGAAAAGCAACTGCATATTGACGTGGTTCATCAGGACGAACAGAATTGCCAGGCCTTGAATGAGGTCAACGCCATCGAGTCTCTTCCAACTCTTTGAGGCTGCTACGCCGTTTCGATTATTCAAGCAATCTCATTTCTTATGTAGCAAGGTCGCCACCATCTCCGACAAACGCTTTACCTCTTCTGAAGCTGTTCCTAAATGGGACATTGCCCCTTCGCCGCCCTGGCTAGCCAAGTAAATACTGTTGGACAAGCTCTGCAAAGGGTTATTGATTGCGTGGGCCAGCTCGTTTGCCTTCAGCTGTTCTGTTTTACGCCGTTCTTCGGCTAGAAGCTTTAGCTGGTGGAATTGGTGCTGGACAGCTATTTCAATGAACTCAGCCAAGCTCTTCAACAATTCATAGTCAAGCAGGTCGAATGCGGCCTCCGCTTGGTGGGAGACGGCCCAGATGGTTCCCCGCATATTTGTGCTCTTCCATGGTATGAGCATTCCGTCGGTTATAGGCTCTGCCTGGACGCCAAGGTAGTCATAGTAGAGTTTCGTGACGCGATAGAGTTGGGGCGTTCCCTGATCGAGACAGCTGCCGCAGGGACTGTAGTTGCGAGGGGTAGTTCCATTCAAGTACCTCGCAAAGCTCCCTGCGACGACAATCCATCGAAATTGAAGTTCGCCGGCCTCGTTACGTTCTTCCAGACTGATGCCGGAACTATCGGCACCGCAGTACTCGAGGGCAATATCTACCAATTCCTGCAAGATGCTCTCAGGGCTTTCGATGAAGCGTTTTCCGAGACGACGTAACGCAATTACTTCTCGATCAGGATTTCGGCCACTCATTCGGCGGCAAAGGAAATCGGACTGCTCTAAGAGCGGGCGCAGCTCCATACCGGACTGGGGCGCTTCGATCATCGGATTGTCCTCTGGGAAGGGAACTCAATTCTATCCCACAAAACCCAGGTTCAACCGTCGGGTAGAACACAGTGACCTTGCCT
>JALYIG010000172.1 GCA_030775885.1 Acidobacteriota bacterium
GGTCGGGATTTCCGGCTCGGCGCATGACGTAGCAACCCTTGTTTTTGCCTTCGGATTCGAGGTAGAGGACGCCGCGGTCGAGCATCAGAGTGCGGGCGGCGTCCCAGAAGTGGAGGCTCAGGATTTCGCTCTCACGTGGCAGGAAGTCGTACTCGATCGAAAGACGCTGCATGGTCTCGATGTGGCGGCGCAGGACAGCGGTCGAGATGAGTTCAGCGATTTCCGCGGTTTCGTTTCCTCCGTGTTCGAGCGAGTGCAGCGTGTCGAGGCGAATCTGTCTGCGGCGAGATAGCTCCGTTGCCGCGGGCGGCGTGGCGTCGTCTACTCCCGTCCCGGTGTACCAGTGGCTGACCCGGGCGTAGAGGTCCCAGCAGTAGAAGTCGATGCGCTGGTGCCGCGACGCGAGATCATCGAGGAGGTCGCGGGTGGAGACTAGGTTGCGGCCTTCGAGATGGACGAGGCCGACAACGACGTCAGCGACCTGAACGCCCGTGTTGTCGATGTAGTTCTGCACGCCGACCTGGTAGCCGGACTTGTAGGCGTCCGGGCGTAGAAGACGCTGAAAGGTGTCTCCCAGAATCGCGTTGCGAAGGTGGCCAATGTGCGCGGCCTTGTTCGGGTTGATGCTGGTGTGCTCGACCAGCCGGAAGCCGGGACCACCAATGTCAGCGTGGCGGTCGGCGGCGATGGAGTGAACGGCGGTGGAGCGATCAAGGCGGACATTGAGATAGCCTGCGCCGGCAACTTCGACTGAGGCGATGCCTTCCGGAAGCTGGGCGGCGAGTTCGGCGGCCAGCTCGGTGGCGATGGCGCGGGGCGCTTTGCGAAGGCGCTTGGCCAACTCGAAAGCGACTGGCAGAGCGAGCTCACCAAGGACAATGTTGGGCGGCTGCTCGATGGCTAGTTGGGTAAGGCTGATATCGTACTTCGACTGCAGGATGGCCTGGATGCGGGCCTGAAGGGCGAGCTGAATTGTGCGATACATACGTCTGTTAAGTCTACTTGATGGCCGCCTATGCAGACCTAAGGCTGGGGAACGCTAGCGTTTGAAGGAGAACTTCTTATGGGCGAAGTAGCTGTAGCAGGCGATAACCAGGGAGTTCACCAACCCGGCGAGGTTGGCTGCGTAGGGCCTGGTGACCGGGAAATGGAGAAAGAGGGTGGTCGCGGCGGGCAGGACGATCAGAAGGGATAGCGGGAAGCCTACGCCGTAGACGGCAAAGCAGCGCAGCCACTCCTTGAGGTAATTGCCTTTGGTGCGGAAAACGAACCACTTGTAGCCGAGGAAAGCGACGGTGATAGCGATCGGCATGGAGAGGCACTGGGCGGCGTCGGCCACGACAATTTCGTTATGGACGAAGTGCCGCACGAGGAGCACGAAGGCGTTGTAGAGGGCGAGCGAAAAAAGAGTGTTGAAGCCGCCGACCATGAGAAAACGGATGACTTCACCAGACGGCAGAACACGCCGCATCGCGGCGAACAGGCCGTGAGCCTTCGGATCCGGGGGAGCGCCATCAGAAATGAGGGTGGGTTGCTCGGTGGAATTCACTACCCCTATTTTAGTGGGGTTTTGTGGATTAGCGTTTGGACTAATGCGTGATTGCCATTTTCTTTGGCAAACACATCAGGACTGCCAAGTTTGCGCGGTAGCTCGGTTCAGGCGGTGGCCAGCGCTTTCTGTGTCACGGCTGCAAAGCTCTGGTCGAGCACGCGGAGGGCCTCGTCGACGTCGGACTTCGCGATGTTCATTGCAGGGGACATGCGGAGAACGTTGTTATACATGCCGCCCTTGCCGATGAGGAGGCCGCGCTCGCGAGCGGCTTCGAGCATTTCGAAGGCGAGAGCGGCGGCGGGTTCTTTGGTCTTGGGGTCAGTGACAAGTTCCATTGCCTGCATGAGGCCGAGGCCGCGCACGTCGCCGATCACCGGGTACTTCTTTTGGAGCTCGAGCAGGCCGTCGTGGAGGTAAGTGCCGACGACGTCGCAGTTACGGATGAGGTCGTCCTCCTCGATGAGGTCGATGACTGCGGAGGCGGTAACGCAGGCGATGGGGTTGCCGCCGAAGGTGGCGATGGAAGGGCCCTGATACGCGTTGGCGATCTCGGGAGTGGCGACCGTGAGGCCGATGGGGAAACCGTTGCCAAGTGACTTGGCCGCGGTGAGGACGTCGGGCTCGACCTCCCAGTGCTCGATGCCGAACCAACCTTTACCGGTGCGGCCCCAACCGGTCTGGACCTCGTCCGCAATGAAGTCGCCTCCGTACTTCTTGACGATGCTGAAGGCGATTTTGAAGTACTCTTTCGGCGGCGTAATGAATCCACCTACACCTTGGATGGGCTCGGCTATCATGCCGGCGATGGCGCCTGAGGTGGAGGACTCGATGACGGCTTCAATATCCTTAGCGCAGGCAACTTCGCAGGATGGGTAGGTTTTGCCGAGCGGGCAGCGATAGCAGTACGGATTCATCGCATGGACGATGCCGACCTGGTACGAGGCTTTGCGCCAGGCGGCGATGCCGGTGAGCGAGCGCGTGACCTGGGTGCGGCCGCTGTAGGAGTGGCGGAGGGCAATGATCTCTAGATTGCCGGTATGCATTCGCGCTGAGTCGATGGCGGTCTCATTGGCCTCGGAGCCGGAACTGGTAAAGAAGGACTTTTCGAGGCGTCCGGGAGTGATGTGCGCGATTTTTTCGGCGAGTTCCACCATGGTCTGGTGCGGGTAGAGCGTGGAGGTGTGACCGAGTTTGTCGATCTGTTTCTTTTGAGGCGTAGTGATGCGGGGGTTGCAGTGACCGACGCCGACCGTGACGATGCCGCCGAAGAAATCCAGATAGCGCTTTCCGTCCGTGTCCCAGACGTGCTGCATCTCGCCGCGCTCCAGGGGGAGCGGATCGGCGAAGTAGTTGGAGACTGCGGGGTAGACGAACTGCTGCTTCTTGGCGACGATGTCTTTGCGGTTCATGCGCGCGGCTCCCTTTGGAGGTCCTCGAACGGCTGGATGACACTACTATATCCTGCGGTTGCGGTTCGCGATAAACGGGGGGTTGGTTAG
>JALYIG010000173.1 GCA_030775885.1 Acidobacteriota bacterium
GTCCGACATCCATCCCGGCTGGTCCGACGCAAAGTGTTCGTTCGAGTACGCAATCCGAGCGTAAATCTCATCCCGGTACGCATTGTCTGCCCAATCGGGATTCGGATTCCGCCTCTGCCAGAACTGCTCGATGAATCTGTCCCGTTCTTCATCGTTCTGCAATTGCTTGAACGCCTCCGCTTCCTGGTCGGTAATGATCCACCGCACATCCTGTTGCAGCCACGTCTTGTAGGGTCCATGCAAGATGGGTGCCCCATTCGTGACAGTCGTATCGGTACCGGTCGGGTCTGCCGCCCGCATCGGCACCTGCGGCTCCGCCTGCAACTCTGCGAGGAAGCCGGTGGATGGTACCTCCTCCAATGGCATCATGACGTGGGCGGCGAGGAGGAACGGCTTGGTGGCGGAGTTGATCGCGGCCAGCATGATTCGCTGTGCGGCGTTGGCCTGGCCCAGAACGATGGGGACGGCTACGACCAGGAGGGCGGTGGCGATGAGGAGGAGCCTTTTTGCGAGGGTGAGCTTGAGCACGGCGCGGCCGGCGAGGATCTGCACGATTCGGCGTTTGAGGTCGGCGCCGGTGACTCCGGAGACGCAGGCGAGTGGAGTTTCGACGCAGAACTCGCAGACTTTGAGGATGCTTTCGGCATAGATTCGGCGCTCGCCGCAGAGTTGCAGGACCTCTTCGTCGCAGGCGTGCTCGCGCTCTTCGACGAGACGCTTCTCCAGCCACCAGACGAGCGGGTGGAACCAGAAGATGGCTTCGACGAGCATGTGGATGGCGGCGGTGAGGTTGTCGCGGCGGCGCGCGTGACAGACTTCGTGGGCGAGGACTGCTTCGAGATGCGTGTCCTCCAGCCGCGTGGTAATGGCTTGTGGCCACAGCAGGATGGGATGGAAGAGGCCAAAGATTCCCGGCTCCATGGAGGCGGGAAGGGAGCGCAGTTCGATGCTGGAGCGCAGGCCTGCGAGGTGCTGCATTCTCTGCAGGATTTCGAATTCGCGGCCCTGGTGGAGCGGCTCGGTGAGTTGGATGGCAGCGGAGATTCTGCTCCAGCGGAGGGTCCAGCGCGCGGTTACGAATACGAATCCTATGAGCCATGCGGCGGCCAGGGTGAGTGGCAGTATTGGGCTGCGGTTCCAGATTGCGGCGAGTTTATCTGAGATGGAAATTGCGACTGGTGTTGCTGGGCGCGGTGCGGCGTAGAGGTATTCAGAGTCGGTGAAGGGTTGGCTGAACTGCTCGATGGTGACGAAGGATTCTGCGGTGGCTGGGCGCGCCGGGGTGGCGTGACGCAGGGAGGCGAGGTTGGCGCCGAGGACCATGAGTAGCGAGAACGGGACGAGGAACTTGATGGACGCGGCGAGCCACAGGGCGTAGCGGGCGCGGGCGTGGTTGCGGCGCAGGGTGAGGGTGAGCAGGCCGGCCACTCCGGCGACCAGGGTGGATTGCCAGAGGTGATTGGCGAGGCCCAGCGCAGGTGGGGTCAGGGTGAGGGAGAGGGAGTTCGCGCTCATTGGGATTTCTCCTTTGCGTCGAGTTTGCGGAGTTCCTTTTCGGCCTCTTTGACGTCTTCGAGTTTGAGCTTGCCGGATTTGACGAGGTGCGACATGACGAGTTGGGTGCGTCCGCCGAATAGGGCCAGCAGCTCGTCTACTAATCTTTGCTGGGCGGCGTCACGGGAGACGAGGGCTTCGAAGACGTGGAAGTTGCCGACTTTGCGGGCGCGGCGAACCACCTTTTTGACTTCCATGCGGTAGAGCGTCATCTGGATGGTGGTGTAGCTGGGCCGGCCTTTTTCGGGGAAGGCATCATGGATTTCGCGGATGGAGGATTCACCGCGGTCCCAGAGTTTTTGCATGATTTGCAGTTCGAGGCGGGAGAGTTTGGGGGTGGGCATGGTTTCCTCTAACAAGTGTTGTAGTTCTACAACGTTTGTTTGAGGGATGTCAAGCATCCTAGTCGCTGCGTTTCGGACCCGCTTGTAGTCGGCCTATCGGTAACTTGGGTTCGCCGGAGGCGTCTTTACCTACATCCCCGCTTCACGGGAACTTCAAGACGCGGATGACTACTCAACTGCGGCGGGCGGTGCCCGAGCCAACTGGGTTTTGCGGGACTGCCCGGTTGGAATTCTCGAAGGGCCTTCCTTGGGGTCCTTACTGCATTCCGGAGAGCTTTTCCATGCGATCGACAACGATTGTCGGTAGTGGTAGCTTTCGTTGTTCGAACCTCAGGCCAAGCTTTTCAGCCGCGGTGAAAATTGTCGGGCCGCCGTCCTGTTCAGCGAACTTTCGCCGAACCCAGTCCAGCCGAAAGTCGTACGCATCATCCAGACCAGTTCTGTCTACGACAGGTCCGTCAATGTAATCTGAAGCGAGATCTGGAAGACCTTGCGTCAGTTGGGCCATCGTCATATTGCTGCAAGCAAGATGGATTCCGCCAAACTGCTGACCTTGATCTCCAACACGCTCACAGTCAGCTCGCCCATCACTCGTCGTCTTGTGCAGCTTGGAGCCGCCCTTGCCTACCACGAGCACAAACGCGCTCATATTCTTCTGCTCGGAATGCATCACAATGTTGAACTCCGTGATCAGAAGCGACTGGACCATCAAGCGAAGGTTGTCGTCTGTCGTCGTTGGAGTAGCTTTCGCCGTGATATCCACTCGATCAGCATCAAACCACGACGGAGCGCCGGAGATAGCGTCCCTGCGTACCTTAAATGCATACTGAAACAGCTCGCTGATTTTGGCGTTGTGTGCAATGAAAACTCCACCAGGTTGGATCGTGAAATAGTCGTTCTTAATCTCACCGGACTTGTTTAGTTTAATGTCAGCCACTTCGAAAGCTGGCTGCGGGGGAGTGACTTGGCAGTATGCACGGCAGAGAGAAAGGCTTAGCAATCCACAGCGAAGCACGCGCAACATAAGTGAAACTCCTCGCCCGGCATCAGGCTCGATCACATTCTCCCCCTTTCGAGTTAAAATCTCCTGAATTAGCCGAAAGGCATCACCGACTGGGTTCTCCCGTGAAAACGACTATATCGGCCTAGCGCTCCCAGTCGGCGCGAAATCGCCAGTGCGGTGAACCATGCGGCGAGTGCGTGTCCGCTACTTGTGTTCAAACTGCCGGTAAAGTCCGCTTTACAGTAAAGTGCCCGGATGTGTCCGGCGGCGTTCTGACCGACAACCTCGTATCTCGGGAGCTTCGCATTCGCTAGTTCGGCGAAGGCCTTTCGGCATGATCGATGCGGAGGATCGGCACGGTCTCCTTTTGTGGCTCCAGTTTTAGTCCCAATTGCTCCTCAACCGCCGTAAAAATGGAAGGTCCCGAAGTATCGGAGGCGTCGGCTGTGCCCTCGGCGGATGGAGCAGCCGAACGCCGCTCAGCAGCCCACTTGAGCGTGAAATCGTAAATACCTGTGAGCGCGGTCTTATCGACCACCGGGCGGCCTGCGGGGGCCGTTATCGCCCGTGCAAGCATGCTCAAGGGAACTTCCTGCCCTATTATCTGATCCGGGCTAGCGCTAAACAGGACCGGTCCCAAGACTGGAGTTCCGTCTGGCTTCTTGGGCGCATCGGGATTCGCGTCCCCGGGTTTTACCTCCTTAATCCGTGGACCACCCTTGCCGACGACTAAGGCATAGCTCTCGATCTCCTTCGTCTCACTGTGAATTTGCATCTTGAAGCTTTCCGTTAGAAGTGCCTGAAGCATCAGTTTGCGCTGCGCATCGTTCAGGTTGTGATAAGCCGCTACATCCGAATCGGCGACCTTTGCCTGAAGATCGTATTGATCTGACTTAGCCCAGTCCGGTGCCCCTTGAAGGTAGTCCTTGCTTTGCAAGCTGTACGCGTACATAAGCATCGTTTGCAGCGACATTTTCGTTATCGTGATCCCGTCCCCGTCCGGCGGGGAACTGATTGTGAGGTGGCCGGATAAGGCTTTGTTCAGCTTGATCGAAGCCACATCGAAGGCCACCGCAGACTGAGCGGGCGCGGGAGATTGGGGTACGGGTGGCTGCGCCGAAATGGAGGTACCAAGGGCGGCGGCGAGCAGAAGCAGTATTCTGCGGAGTAGCATCGGGGAATACCTCTTCCTTGAAAGTGCAAGGGTTCACCTTTAAGACGTCTGGCGTCTGGGATCGCTCGGCTTTATTTTGTGGTGGGATGCCAGACTATCGACCACACAAGACGGTCTGCAGAACTGCCTGCATTTTGACCAACTCGATTCCACCGTCCCGGCTGCCCACGAGAAGTTGGTGAAAACTCTGTATTGCTGGAAGTTCGACAGCCGCTAGTTTGCCGAAGGTTTCTCTGCATGATCAACGACAATAACGTCAGCCATCGCCTTCGCGGGGTCAAGCCGCAGCCCGAGCTGCTCCTGAATGGCCGTGTAGAGCCCCGGCGGTGTGTTTGGGTCGTCGGCTCCGGTCGGTATAGTGACGCCAGTCTCCCTGAGCTGGATGAATTGGGAATCATCGGGTGTCCAGTTCAGGGTGAAGTCATACCTATCCGTTAGTCCGGTCTGATCCACCACAGGCTTGTCGAGAACGGTTCTCTGCATTGCACTGACAAACGCCGCCAAAGTCATGTTCATCACTCTCATGGTTGTCCCCGCGCCTTCTCGCGGGAACCCATAACCCGAATAAACGTCAGGGGCAGCCGTACTCTTTGTGAGCTTGGGGCCATTCTTCGCGACCGTAAGTGCGTAGACCGCGAGCTCCCTCGTATCGTGATGCACGGCGAGCTTGAAGCGATCCGCCAGCAGGCCTTGGAGCATCGACTTCAACTGCTCCCGGTTCGGCTTCCTTTCGGCATCCGGCACGCCCTCTATATCGAATTTATCTGTTATAAACCACGCAGGTCCATCCACAATCTGCTTTGCATGAACCCCATAGGCAAAGGTGATCAGGTCGTTCATGTTGGTACCAACCGTGTAGAAATGAGTTCCTTTGGTCCCGAGAGTCCAGGCGGACCGATTGGGATCACTCGGCTTGATGGTCGCGACTGCGATTGCCGGATTTGCGTCCGCCGCCATGTTCTTTATCGGAGCGGCGGCCACCTGCTGGCTGCCGTAAGCCTGTGGGGCAGCCATCAGTATCACAGTGAGGTCAATTGTCCGCGCTACCCTCATCGTCTTCCTCATATTTGAAATCAACTGTGCCTGCGAAGTCGTCTTTGCGGTAAAGTGCCCCGATGTGTCCGGCGGCGTTCTTACCGACAATCCCGTTTTTCATGCGGTGCCCAAGTCGCTAGTTTTCTGTGGGGCGCTCGATATGATCGATTACAAGCTGCTCCGACGGGACCTTTATACGCTCCAATTTCAGGCCAAGCTGTTCCTCAAGCGCCGTGAAGATCGTGGGTCCGGAAGTATCTGGAGGACTTGCACCGCCGTCCGGTCCTGACATTGAACTCGAATCCAGCGACCATTTCACAGCGAAATCATACTTCCCCGCAAGTCCGGTCTTATCGACAATTGGGCACCCGACTTGAGCTGATAGTGTTGTTGCCACGAACGCGCCAAAGGGGAAGGCATGGGCGGCAACCTCAGTCCCGAGCCCAGCCCAACTCAGATTTGGCTCTTCGTCGTCAGGCTCCTTTTTCATGTTTCGTGGCCCACTCTTTCCGAGAACTAAGGCGTAACAATCAATTTCCGAGGGCTCTTGGTGAACCTCAAGCTTGAAACGATCTGCGAGCAGTGCCTGCAGCATCTCTCTTCTCCTAGGCATCTGCTGCTGTGGGCCGAGCTTGCTCAGTTCCTCCAAATCCGATTCGGACATTTTTGCCCGAATGTCGTACATGTCGGAATATACCCAACCTGGTGCTCCCGTAATCCGATGAAATTGCGGTCCACCTAGGAAGGCCGGATCGCGTAGGTCAAATGCCGTTATGAGGACAACGTGCAGCGTGGAGTTTGTCGATATGAAACCGTTAGGCGCCCATCTAGTTTCTGTGAACCTCTTGATGCCGGGTTTGCTGGGCCGGACCGAAGCTGCGTCGAACGCGGCTGGGGCGATCTCGTTCGCGGGTGGTGTGGCCGTTCCAAAGGAGGTTTGGGTCACCGCGAGCGATATGGCGACGACCGTTTCCATTGCCGCGAACAGCGCTAGGGTTCTCAGATTGCGGAGCAAACCCGTCCTCACAATTGGACATTTCTTCGTTCCGAATGAGTCCCTCGACAACTGTGGAGCAGTGCCCAGAGGCTGCAAAGATGGTAAACGAACGGAGGAGCAGTATGTTGGATTTTGCCTGAAAAGTCAGCATTTCGATAAATGACAATTGCCGGGGCGTCTTTACCGACACCCCCGTTTTTCGTGCGCATCGATTTATAAGGTTCAGCAGGCGGCGTATGGTGGTGGGGTATCTTCGGAAGTGAGTCCGAAAC
>JALYIG010000174.1 GCA_030775885.1 Acidobacteriota bacterium
ATCTTCACCAGGCCGGTTTCGACCGGAGCGAAGTCGCCGCCCATCTCCTTGACGATCAATTGCAGCCCGGAGAGGGACGAGGCGGTCATCCCAGTCTTTTGCGATAAATGATCGAGCTCGACGTCGATCTTTGCGGTCTCTTCGATGAAATGAGCGGCAAAGCCAACGGCGATACCCGCACCCATGAGACCGCTGAGCGCTGAAAAACCGCCTGCGATTCCTCCGCCCGAGACCTTGGCCGTTTCGGCTGTCGCGACAAGCTTTTCCTGCACCTCGCCGAGCGACTCCCGCGCCGAGAGGGCGATGCGCTGGAAGGATGCGACCCAGCCAATCGACGAAAGCTTTGCAGACTCCGCAGCCTCTACTGCTGTAGCCGCAACCGATTTCTGTGTGGCTGCCTGCTGCATCAGAGCAGCGCGTGTCACAGCTGCGGCCTGCGCATTCAGGATCAGCCCGGCGGTCTCATCGACGATGCCGAGCTTCACATCCCGCGACATCTTCAGTTGCGCAGCCTTGGCCTCGGTTACCGCCCGGGCCGACTTCGCCATTTCCAGGTCGGCAACCGTGATCTTGGCGGCTGCCTCCTGCGCGGCCGCGGCCATGGCCTGCGACTTCGACATCATCGTGGTCGAGGTTACGCCGGCCTGCTCGGCCATCTGCTGCAGGCCTTCAACGGTCTCGGCAACTCCCTCCTTCATCTGGGAGACGTCGTAGACGACGGCTGCTTTTACAACGGATTCTGCCATCTGAGTCTCCCTTCTGAAAACGGTTTGTCTTCACCGCGTAAGCGATCGAGAACGGTGCGAAGCACTATTTTTTCCAGTTTTCGGGTGTGTCGGCCCACTCTGCCAGAGCGCGCAGGTGCGGCGGCAGAGGACGTGCCGGACCGAGGAACGATCCAAGCTCGCGAATATTTTCGTCGCGGCGACTGCCATCGGCCTGGGAACGCTTCGCCCGCGGCGGCTGGATGCCGTAGCGCAGGCGCATCAATACGTCGGCGGGCGGATACGCTGCGAGGTGTTCCAGAAATTCGAAGACGTCGCACGCGGGCTGTTCCCAGCACTCTGCAAACGTCCAGCCGGCGTTGCGGATCAGCGTGCCGTAGACCCACGCCCAATCGAGATCGCCGCCGGCGTCTATTCCCCCGAGGTGGAGGCCTTGAATCCGGACGCGGCCTGCACGATCGAGAGCGCTTCCGCGAAGTTGCCCATATCCAGCCACTCCCAGAGATTGGCTTCGGTAACCTCGGGATAGTTGCGCTGCACCGCCATCAGGATGATGGGAATGTAGGTCTTGAAGGTCGCGAGCGCGGCGTTGATGGGGTCGACTTCGGCTGCGCCTTCGACGGGCACAGGCTCGGTGGTGGACAGTTTGTCGTGATTGTCCTCGACCTGCTTGAGCGAGAGCGACGGGATGATGTACTGCTTGCCCGCCATGAAGAACGGCACACCTTTAAACCTGACTGCTGACATTGAGTATCTCCAAACAAACTTCGTCGGCTATGTTACATACACCGTATTTACCGTTGACACCGTATTCCCGGTGTGAGAGAGTCATCCCGTCGTAACCAGCGACCGAGGATTGCAGCGAATGGCCGAACTCAGCATGAAAGACTTCCCTGCCGACCTGAAGCGTGAGCTAAAGGCGCGCGCCGCGCTCGAAGGCAAAACCCTGCGCGAACTCGTCATCGAGAAGCTACAAGCCGGAATAGCCGTCTCACCAACACTCAAGAGGGGGACACGTTCATGGCGGGCATGAAAATCAACCGAGCACAGTGGATTTGTGTGGCGGCCGCTGCCATCGCGATCGTCATGACCGCTGTTGCGATTAATTCCGATAAGCGGGCAACGGAGCAAAAGGCCGCCGCAGAAGTACAACGGATTGCTAACCTTACCGGCTATCAGAAAGAGGATTACGATGCATGGACTTCCCTGCTCGGCGATCCTAGTCAAGGCAAGATCAATAACCCTATGGCTTTTGCGGAGCATTGTGGTCAGCCCACCATGCGTGTGAATGGGAAGACATCCTTTGGGCTGCTCTATTCTGAGCACAACTTGTCAGTCCTATTTATCCGTCGCAAGATTGGATCTTCGAAACAGGAGCTTGCGCGCGGTGGCACTTTCCTCCCATACGAAGATCAAGCTTTTTTCAATCAGATCAGCCCCATACGCTTCGTCAGTACCGAGTCGGCACTCAAAACATTGGGCTGCACCGCCGTAGTAGCGAAATCGTAAATTGCTGGAAACGCGGCGCGGACTGGCAACGTCCGTGCCGCTTCCCTGTTTAGTTGCTCGTCTTCACGCGCGCGAGCGCGTCGAGAACGGCACGAAGTGCTTAGCTGTTGTAGAAGATTCCGAGGGTGCCGGACGCATCGCAATTACACGAAAAATCCAGGTCTGCTACCCAAAAATCTTCCTGTTTCGTCGGCTTGGACAGCATGCCGAGCGTGACGGCGTTGAGTTGCAACAGGTCCAGTTCGCCGCGGAACTTGTTCCACAGCAGCGCCTGCGAGACCGGCGCATAGCCCATCAACTGATTGGTGATGGTCAGGCTGGTTCCCGTTGCCGACGTGGCCAGGAAGCTGAGAGCGACGGTGATCGCTGTCTCGGCTGCGTTGAATGCGTATACCGCGGCCGTGGGAGATCCGCCGGTGGTGGCGGCCGTGAAGGAATACTGCCCAACCGCCGGAGCGGAGGGGACCCGCAACATGCTGAGGCCGGTGGAACCGTTGATCACGCCCTGGTCGATGAAGACGAGGAGACCTGAGCCCTGGGTAGGCGTGACCGACACAGCTGGCGGGTGGATCTCATCGTACGGAAAGTTGCCGCCCGAGGTCTGGCTCTGGCCCCAGTAGATCTGGTTGATGTCGTTCTGGTCCATGGCGCCGACCTTGGCCTTGCCGGTGACATCGATCTTGCCGCGCGCGGTGGCAACGGCGAACTGGCCCTGGCCGAAGAGTTTCTTCAGGTCGCCCTTGAACTCGATGTGA
>JALYIG010000175.1 GCA_030775885.1 Acidobacteriota bacterium
GCCAGCTACGGCTACCCGGGCGCCAATGTTGGCTACCCTCCTGCTGCGCCCTCAGCGCCGGGAGAGCCGAATCCGGTGATCGCCGCGATCCTGGGATTCATCCCCGGCGTGGGCGCGATGTACAACGAGCAGTACGCCAAGGGCATCGTCCACCTGATTGTGTTCGTGCTGCTGGTCTCGCTCGCCAGCGACGTCAACGGCGTCTTCGGAATTCTGATTGCCGGCTGGGAGTTCTACATGGCGATCGAGGCGCATCACACTGCGCGCGCCCGCCGCGATGGAACGCCGCTGCCCAATCCGTTCGGCCTTAACGACATTGCGGAGCGGCTTGGTTTCGGCAAGAGTTGGCCCAGCCCAGGTGCGCCGGTCGATCCCGCGGCGAAGTTTGTTGCGCCTGATCCATACGCAGCAGGACCTGCGCCGAGCAACCCGTATGCGCAGCCCTACGGCTACACCTACGTGCCGCCGGTGTCGAGCTGGGGCGCGCCGCAGGATCCAGGTATGCCGCCGATACCGCCGATGCCGCCGATGCCGCCGATGCCTCCCATGTCCGATCCGAATCAGCCGTTCCAACAGCGCTTTCCTGCGGGAGCGATCTGGCTGATCGGGCTTGGACTGCTGTTCCTGGTCGGAAATTCGCACCTCTTCGGTTTCCTGCATGGACGCTTTTTGGGACCGCTGCTTCTGATTGGCGTGGCGGTGTGGGTCTTCGTCCGCAAGATGACAGCCAGCGGACACACGCTGGAGAACGATGGCACACCGCTGTATCACTGGAGGCTCTCGCAGGCGATCGGCAGCGCGATCTGGATTTTGCTGACGGGCTTCATCTGGTTGCTGGACGAGTTGGGTATCCTCTCGTGGGGGCGCAGTTGGCCGATTTACTTGATTGCCGCGGGCGTGATCATGTTCTTCAAGCGCACTGCGTACTCCGGCTATCCACTACCTTATCCTCCAGATCCAATGCAAGCGCCTGTGCCTCCTATGGCTCCTGTCACAACCACGACGATGGTGCAAACTGCGCCACCCCCAACCGGCAGCAATGACCAGGAAGGACGGTAATCATGGCCAGCTATCCTCCACCGTATCCTCCTCCTCCGCCGGGCTACGATCCTCGTGATCAGCGGCGCTTTATGCGCGACCAAGCACGCGCCCAGATTCGCGCGCAGCGAGACGCCTTCCGGGCCCAGCGCGAACAGATGCGATACCAGATGCGCAGCATGCGGCGCGGCTCCATCCTCGGTCCGTTGATCCTGATCGCGATTGGGGTGGTGTTCCTTCTGATCCAGACGGGCCGACTTAATAACCTCCGGTTCTGGGACTGGTACGGCCGCTGGTGGCCACTGCTTCTAGTGATTGCCGGATGCGCTGTGCTCGCGGAGTGGGCACTCGACCAATACGTGCTGCGCGATCCGCAGCGGCCTGCCTACCGCCGGACGCTGGGCGGCGGAGTCGTCTTTCTGCTGCTGTTCTTTGTGGCCACCGGTGTAGTTGCAGGCAGGGTACACGGCTCTCCCTCCGGCTACAACTTTATGTTTCCGGGCATGCACTTCGACGAGGACTCGCTGGACCAACTCTTTGGCGACAAACATGAGAGCGACGAGACGATGGACCTCTCCTTTGAGCCGGGCAGCTCACTCGAAGTGATGAACCCGCGTGGCAGCGTGACCGTCAAGGGCACCAGCGACGATGGCAAGATGCATATTGCCGTTCACAAGCAGGTGTATTCGCGCTCCGACTCCGACGCCGACTCGCGGGCGAAGCAGTTCAAGCCTGACAACAAATATCAGAACTCGGTGTGGAAGATCGCGATGCCCGCGCTGGATGGCGCGAGCGCCGACCTGATCCTCTCCGTGCCACCTGCGGCGGGTACCACCGTGACGGTCAACCACGGCGACATCCACATTGCATCCATCAAGGGCTCAGTCACCGCCATTGCCAATCATGGGAATGTGGAACTGTCAGCGATCACCGGCATGGCTACGGCCCACGTGAATAGTGGAAGCGCCTCGGTGTCGGCACGCAGCATGGGCAGCGGCATCGATATCCAGGGCCACGCGGAGGACATTACCATCGCCGACGTCACGGGGCCGGTGAACATCAACGGTGAGTTCTTCGGCACCACGCACCTGGAGCATGTAAACGGCGCTGTTCACTTCCACACCAGCCGCACCGACTTTCAACTGGCGCGGCTCGACGGCGAAGTTGAGATCAGCCCGGATGCGAATCTCTCGGCGGACCAGGCACTCGGGCCGGTCGTGCTTACCACGCACAATCGCAACATCAATCTGGACCGCGTTTCGGGTGACGTATCGGTGACCAACCGGAATGGAACCATCGACCTGATTGCTGCGCCGGCCATTGGGACCATCACGCTGGAGAATCGCAACGGCGCCATCAAAACCACGTTGCCCGAACATTCCAGCTTCTCCCTGCAGGCCGAGACTAACGACGGCGACGCGTTCACCGAATTCTCCTTGCCCACCAGCAGTTCCGGGAATCACAAGACCATCAGCGGAAGCATAGGCAGCGGTGGACCAACCGTCCGGCTGAGTACCACTAACTCGGATGTCACCATTCTGAAGAGCGATGTGCAGCCGCTTCCGCCCATCCCTCCGATGCCTCCGAAGATCACGCTGACTCCTCCGGCTATACCTGCTATGCCTGCCAGTCCGAGGCTACCAAAACAGCAAAAACTTCCGGCAGTCCCAAAGGCGCCCGCGGCTCCGGCGGTTCCACCACCGCCTGGCCAATAGAAGCAAATAACTCATGGCGCCGCGTGGGATGGAAGCACTCATCCCGCGCGGCGCTTGGTTTGACTCTTGTACAAGTCTGAATTCCGGTCTGAGAATTGACCTCAGTGGCTCAAGCCACGGTCGAGGCGCACGACTTATGGCACGGATACATCCGTGCCATAAACCGAAGCAAGCTATAGGCAGTCTCGGTGACGCAGGCTACTTCAGCGCTTTGACCAAGGCTGCTAGCGATGTGACCTGGTCGCCAGTAACTGTGCTCATCGGCTTCACGTGTGGAGGCTTGACCTCGCCGCCCTTGGTAAGCACAGCCTCGACCTTCGCTGAGCCTGCGATCTTCGGCGCGCCGGATGGCTTGCCCTGACCCTGGTCGCCGTGGCACATGGCACACTTCGTTTTGTAGAGTGCGGCGGCGTCCTGCGCGAGTACGGGAACGGCGGCCAACATGGAGATGGATGCTACTGCGGTTGCGATGCGGAGCTTCATGGGTGTTCCTCTTCCTTTTCGGTTGCTACTTTTGTTGGAGAGACCGCGCCAGAATCTGCGCGGGCTAACGTCTCTGTGTCGAGTTCGTGCTCTTCGCGGTACTGCTGGAAGGGCATTCTGCCGTCCTGCCAGGCAGAGTTCATGGGATAGACATCGGGATCGAAGAAGACCTGGTAGAAATGCCAGATCAGGATCGCCAGCGTCGCCAGGATCGCCTCGTAGAAGTGGACCGCCGTGGCCGCGTCGAGCCACCAGCGCGCCAGCAAATTGCCCGCCGCGATCTTCGCCCACAGCATGATTCCGGTGACAGCCATCAGGGCGGTGCCCCACACCAGCGCCCAGTATTCCGCTTTCTCCGCGTAGTTGAAGCGCGCAAACTTCGGCTTCTGCTTGCGGAAGCCGGTGTAATAGAGCATGGTGCCGACGGCGTCGGTCACGTCCTTCCAGGTGGGGAAGAGGTCGCAAATTAGGCGACGGCCCTCCACGGTGAGCGCGACATAAAAGATGTGGTAAATGCCGTCCGCGACCAGCACGACTCCGGCGATGCGGTGGATGATGCGGCGCCAATGCTCGCTGAGTCCCAGTAAAGCAGCGAACCACGAGTCGGGATACTTCAGCGCGAAGCCTGTAACCACCAGTGCGAAGAAGCTGGTGAGCAGGACGAGGTGCTGGCGGCGCTGGTTGGGCGTCATGCGCAGAACCGTGCGCGTCTGCGTGTTGCGGCGGGCGATCATTTTGGCGCGCCAGATGACGGCGTTATGCAGAAACATCCCGCCAATGACCAGCAGGATCAGCGGAATGTAAAACCAGCGCACATAGCGCACGGCCCGCGTCCCACTGTCGCTGGTCTGGCCGCCTTCCGTGTCGACGTGGACCTTGGCGAGCGTGAACTTTTGCGTCACACCCTTGTGACATTGGCCGCAGGTGGCGTCGAGGCTGGCGGGATTGATGGTCGACTGCGGATCGCTCGATGGCCGAATATTGTGCACGCCATGACAGCTTGAGCAGTTGGCAACCACCACCGATCCGCCCTGCGACGCCAGGCCGTGATAGCTGTCGTTGTAGGTGGAAATGCGATTGTCCACGACGCCGAACTCCTGCGTGAGGCGAACCCCCTGGTGGCAGCGCGCGCAAGTATCGCTGGAAAGATGCGCGCTCGAAACCGAGGAGTTGGGATCGCTAGGCGCCTTGATGGTGTGAATGCCGTGGCAATCCGTGCAGACCGGAGCGAGGCCGTTCCCGCGCGCGATCGCCTGTCCGTGAATGCTCTGCATGAAGACGGTCTGCACCCCGGCGTGGCACTTGCCGCAGGTTCCGGGCACGTTGAATTTATTGATCCGTGAGCTTGCGTTGTTGGCTGGCAGGATATCGTGCGCGCCGTGGCAGTCGGTGCATACCGCTGCCTGCTGCGAGCCTTTCTCGACCGCGCGGCCGTGTACGCTCTCCTGATACGACACAAACGGCTGTGCGCTGTTGCCAGTCGACTCCATCAGAAACTTCTGCCCATGGCATGTTCCGCAGGTCGTCGGAATGTTGGAGTGGTAGACCGGCGACTTCGGATCGGCCGCGGGCAGAATCGCATGCGCGTCGCCGTGACAACTAGTGCAGGTTGCCGGCACCGATCCATCCGGCTTGCGCGCCGTGGCGTGATAGCTATGCGCATACGCGGACTGCGCGTCGGCATGACAGCCGGCGCAGTCGATCTTCGCGGGCGTCTTCTCGTGCGGCGAGGACTTCACGTCCTTGTGACAATCGACGCAGGAGAACAATGCCGCCATCACGGAACCCTTCATCTTCGCCGGGTCAACATAGAGGCTGATCCGCTTGCCGGAGGCGTCCGGTTCCGTCGTCATGGCGGGATCGGAGTGGCAGGCGAGGCACTCGGCGTCCTTCGGTTTGGGCTGCGCGGCGGCCGGGTAGGCCAGGTAGAGCAGGGTTGCGAAGATGCTCAGCGCGCAGAATTTCCCTGCAAATCTCATGCAGAAAGTACACGCCGCACGCTGGGGGCCGGCGGTGACTGCTATCACAGGTTGGCACGCTCGGGTTGCGCGTGGCGAATGTGATAGCGGGGCTTGCAATACCCGTTTGCTCAATAAGTGTCACAGCTTGAAACCTTGTCCAGAAATACCGTGGATCGGCACCGTCCGGGCCACTATGGAGGAAACCCTCATCATCGACGCAGTCAATGACGACTGACTGGACGACTCCATCGGCAAATGTAATTCGAGCGCGCTTCCCAACATTTGCGTGAAGCGCATCTAGGATCTTTTGTGGCGTCATTGTGCTAGTTCCGTGATCTCCTCGTGGCTCCAAATGTAGTCGGATATTCCAACGCAGAGTCGGCAGGCGAGTTCATGCTCTCGGAGTTCCAGCGGATAGCTAAACGACTTACTCCTTCACCGACACGCCGAGCGCTTTCATCTTGCGGTATAGGTGCGAGCGCTCCAGGCCCAGCCCTTCCGCAGCACGCGTTACGTTGCCCTGGCATTCGTCCAGCTTCTTCAGGATGAAGTCGCGTTCGTAGGCATCGCGGGCCTCGGTCAATGTGGAGAAATCTTCGCTGCGGGTCTTCTGCCCCTCGCGCGCGGGATCGCGTGCCTGCTCGCGCACGGCGAGCAGAGGCAGGTGCTTGCGCTCGATGCGCTGCGTCTTGGGATTCAGAATAAGCACCCGCTCGACCAGATTGCGCAGTTCGCGAACGTTGCCCGGCCAATGGTAGCGCTGCAGCGAGTCGAGCGCGTCGGGGTGCATCTCCACATGCGGTCGCCCATACTGCGCGCCAAACTCCTGCAGAAATTCCTTCACCAGCAGCGGGATGTCTTCCTTGCGCTCGCGCAGCGGGGGAACGAAGAACGGAATCACGTTGAGGCGGTAGAACAGGTCTTCGCGGAAATTGCCGCGCGCGATCTCCTCCTCGAGGTCCTTGTTGGTGGCCGCGATGACGCGCACATCCACATGCACCGGATGGGTTGCGCCGACCGGAAGAAAGCGTTGCTCATCGAGCGCACGCAGAACGCGGGCCTGCGTCTTCAGGCTCATGTCGCCCACCTCGTCGAGAAATAGAGTGCCGCCGTCTGCCCGTTCGAACGTGCCTCGCTTTTCATTGGGCGCGCCTGCGGGCACTGCAGGCATGGCGCCGCGCCGGTAGCCGAAAAGCTCCGTCTCGATGTGGTCCTCGGGAATCGCCGCGCAGTTGAGCTCAACAAAGACGCGATCCCTGCGCAAGCTCTCCGCATGCATCGCTCGCCCAATGAGTTCCTTGCCGGTGCCGCTCTCGCCATAGATCAACACGCGCCCGTTGGTCGGGGCCATCAGTTTGATCTGTTGACGCAGTGCTTTCATCGGGACTGAGTTGCCGGTGACGTTCGCACGGAAGCTGAGCTGGCGCACAAATTCCTGGTTGTCTGCGCGGAGCTTGCGAGCGTTGATCGCGTTCTTCAAAACGATGAGGGTGCGCTCGAGCGAGAGCGGTTTTTCCAGGAAGTCGTAAGCGCCGAGCTTGGTGGCGCGCACCGCTGCTTCGATGGTGCCATGCCCGCTGATGATAATGACCTCGGGAATATGCGCGGATTCCATTTGGCGGATGTCGCCGAGCGCATCGAGCCCATCGCGGTCGGGCAGCCAGACGTCCAGCAGCACCGCGTCGTAGATCGCGTCGGCGAGCAGAGTCAGGGCCTCGCCTGCGGTGGCGGCAGTTGTAACGATGTAGCCCTCTTCGCTGAGAATGCTCTCCAGCGAGTCGCGGATTTCAGCTTCGTCATCGACGATCAGGATGTGGTTCATAAGTACAGGTGTCAGTTCCCGGTTCTCAGTTGTTAGTTGCGATTGTAGTGACCGCGGGGGATGTTTGTTCCGAGGGTTCGAGGTCGGGAGTGGCGGCGACGGGAATTTCGACAATGAACTTGGCACCGGCGGGCGAGTTTTTCTCGGCGCGGATGGTGCCTTGATGTTCCTGGATAATCTTCGCCGCGATCGCCAGCCCGAGGCCAGTGCCGCGCTGCTTGGTGGAGAAGTAAGGTAGGAAGAGTCGCTCGCGCATATCGTCGGTGAGACCCGAGCCGGTGTCGGAGATGGTGAGCTCGACCATGCCGCTCGGCAGCAGGTTGGTGGTCACGCGCAGCTCGCGCAGCAGCGATTGCTGCATCGCCTCGGCGGCATTGTCGATCAGGTTGCCGAGAGCGCGCTTCATGGCCTCGGGATCGGCCATGATGAGCGGCAGGTTCGGCGCCAGCCGCTTTACCAGGCGAATGTTTTGTAGACGCCCAGCGAACAGTGCAAGCGAGTTGTCGATGATCGGGTTCAGGTCGGCGGGACGCGGCTGGGCTGTGGGGAACTGCGCCAGCGACGCAAACTGGTCTACCAGAGACCTCATACTTTCGACTGACGAGGAAATCACTTCGCTGGAACGGCGAATGATTGCGATCGACGGAGACTCCAACTGCGCGTTCTCAAGCGTGGCGGAGAGCCGGTCTATATGACGATGAATCTGCTCCGCACTCAGCGAGATAGGCGTCAGCGGATTCTTGATTTCGTGTGCCACGCGACGGGCGACTTCCTTCCATGCGGACTGCTTCTGCGCGCGCAATAGTTCGGTCGCGTTTTCTAGTACCAGCACGTAGCCACGATGCACGCGTTCGGCGCCGGTGCCGGTTTCAAGCAGCGCGACCGTCACCAGCAGGTGCATGGTGCCGCCGCCTTGCGAGCCGGTCTGCGACAGCGTCATCTCCATCTCCGCCGATGCAGAGCCCATACGGTGACTGCGGCGCAGCAGGTGATCGATCTGCTCGAGCGCCTCGGCGGGAAAAATGGTTTCGATCGAGGTGCCGATGAACGGCGTCTGGCCGCCTGGGTCGAGCATCTCGGACAGAGCACGATTGGCCAGCACAATGCAACGCCGCGGGTCGAGCGTAGCTACGCCATTGGGGATGGTCTCGAGCATCGTTTCCAACTCGCCGCGGCGCGCCTCCAGTGCGGCGTTGGCGTCGGAAAGTTGGAGGTTGGAGGTCTCCACCGCGTGCCGGCTGTTTTCCAGATCGGCGGCCATATTATTGAAGCTGCGGACGAGTTCGCCAAGCTCGGCGGTAGCGCTCTCGCCCACGCGGTGGGCATAGTCGCCGGCAGCGATGGCCACCATCGCATCGCCCAGCGCCTCCACTGGCCTGGTTACCTGCTTGGAGAGATAGAGTGCCAGCCAGATACATGCGAACAGCGCCAGGCTGGTCATCATCAATAGAAGCAGCAGATAGAGCAGCCGCACCTGCCGCCGCTGTGTATAGGACTTCGCGTAGTCACTGACCGCCTGCTGGAAGCGCGTGACCGAAGCCGACATCCCACCCGGCATGGGCAGGCCGACCACGACCACTTCGCCCTGGCTGGCGACCGCGTTGCCGAGCGCGTAGTCCGCTCCTCCCTGCGAGAAGAAGTCGTTGCGCTGGGCAGCGGCGAGGATGGCTGCATCACGGGACGCGTCGACCACGCGATCGTCCCCCGGCTTATGGCGAGACGGCGCAGTGTCGCTCTCTTCGTCGGCTGAAGTCGGTTCGGGCAGCCAAGGCTTTACCTCCGCTGGCGCGCCGCTGCGCTGGGGCATGTCGAACGCGGCGACCGGGCGGCTCTCGCGATAGACCACCGCAAACCCCGACTGCAAAGTGATCTCGTGCTGATGCAAAACACGGTCGATCAAGTCGGCCTCGGAGGCCGCACCGTTAGCTCCGCTCGCCGCCGGCAGGGCCGCGGCAATCGAAGCAGCTTCCACCCGCGCATTGGCCGACGTATACTGCGCCAGTTCCAGCGCCAGCCGATTGGAATCGTTGCGAATCTCATTTGGATTCTGCGAGAACCAGCGGTCTACAGATCGATTCATCAGGTCGTAGCTGAACAGGAACATGAAGACCAGCGGGACCAACGAAACCAGCACTGCGCCGGACAGCATGCGCGTGCGCAGTCGCGTCCCCATCACACTGCTGCGCTGATCGGCATACAGCTTCAGTACGTTACGCGCGAGCAGGACCAGCACTGCGATAAAGATGAGAAACGTAAGGGTGGAGAGGCCGGCAAAGACCACAATTCCGCCGGTCGTGGCCGGATTGAGAAACTTTAGATTGAAGGCGTTGAGCGCAGTGAAGGCAGCCAGCAGAACGAACAAGACGCAGCCCAGGATGATGATGACGACCTTCCGCCGGCTCGCGCTGGTGTCCATCCGTCCCGCCTCCGTCAGTCAAACGATTATAGGCGGGAGAGCAGCCGGGCGCAGCCTTCCCAGTCGCGCACTGGCGCCGTCCGCGGGCTGGTTTATGATCAATGCACGGAAGAGTGGCCGAGTGGTTGATGGCTCCAGTCTTGAAAACTGGCGTACCCGAAAGGGTATCGGGGGTTCGAATCCCTCCTCTTCCGCCAACTTATTTATTACAGATGACTTAGTTGATATGTAACAACCAATTTTTACTCTTCCCGGGCCGAATTTAAGCGGCGAGATGTGGCAGTGTCCGGCCCAAGAAGAAAGGCAGCGGCATTCACCGCTGCCTTTCTCCTATTTCCTTCCGGTTAGAAGATCACTTTCAGCGCCAGTTGCCCGATGCGCGGATCCTGCGAGCTTTGAATATTGCCAAAGTTCGCGGAGTTCGCGGCAGTCGTCGGGTTGTTCAGGTTGGTGTGGTTCAGCACGTTGAAGAATTCCGCGTGGAACTGCATCCGCACTCGCTCACTCGGAGTCAGCGCGAAATTCTTCAGCATGCCTACATCCCACGTGATGAACGACGGCCCGCTGAACTGTCCCTTGCCGGTATTGCCATACGTCCCGAGAGGATAGCTTGTCGCAGTGTAGACCGTGACGAACGCCGTCGGATCCAGATAGTTGACGCACGCACTACTTACCTTCGCGCACGCTGAGCCACCGTATACGTTGGACGAGACTTTCAGCGCGCGGTCCGTGTTGAGGCCAGTCTGCGAACGGTCCGACCCCGCGGTCAGCGTGAGCGGCGTCGCCGACTGCCGGCGGATGATGCCCGTGAGCTGCCATCCGCCCGCTGCCTCGCGCATCAGCAAGTTGCGATTGCTGAAATGTGGCAGATCCCACACGTACGAAACCGTAATGA
>JALYIG010000176.1 GCA_030775885.1 Acidobacteriota bacterium
TCCTCAAGCTCTTCCGCCGTCTCCAGCCCGGCGAAAACCCCGACACCGAGATCGGCCGCTTCCTGACCGAAGTCGCCCACTTCCCTCGCATCGCGCCCTTCCTCGGCGAAATCCGCGGTCAGAGTTCCCCCAGCGCCGAACCCACCACCCTCGCCATGCTCCAGGGCCTCGTCGAAAACCAGGGCGATGGCTGGCAATTTACCCTCGACGAACTCAGCCGTTACTACGAAGCTGTCTCGACGCTCCCTCCGCCCGCCGACCTCGGCACCGCTTCTACCTTCCTGGATGAGCCCTCCACCGCGAAAATTACGGCCCAGGCCCGCGAGCATGCAGATTTCTATCTCCACGCCGCCGCGCTCCTCGGCCGCCGCACCGCCGAGATGCACCTCGCCCTCGCCACACCCACCGACAATGCCGCCTTCGCCCCTGAGCCATTCACCGCCGCCGACCTGGAAGCCGACGCCGATCGTATCTACGCCCAAATGGCCCACACCCTCGACGCACTCAAGCGCGCCTTTAACACCCTCCCCGACGAGCTCGCCACCGATTCCGCCGCTCTCATCCTCTCCCGCCGTCTCGACTTCCTCCGCCGCTCCCGTGCCATCACCAAAGCCCCGCCCGAAGAAGCCGGCCTCCGCATACGCATCCATGGCGACTACCACCTCGGCCAGGTCCTCCGCGCCCGAGGAGACTATGTCATCCTCGACTTCGAAGGCGAGCCCGCCCGCTCCCTCGCCGAACGCCGCGCCAAGCAATCCCCACTCCGCGACGTCGCCGGAATGCTGCGCTCCTTCAGCTATGCCGCCTACTCCGCGCTGGACACCTACACCCAACGCCACCCTGGCCTCGCGAAATCCCTGGAGCCCTGGGCGCAGCTCTGGCAGAACGCCGCCTCCACCGAGTTCCTCACCGCCTGGCGCACCACCATCGCCGCCAATCCGCATCTCACTCCACAGCCCCTGCAGGCCCACCACCTGCTCAACGCCTACCTGCTCGAGAAAGCTCTTTACGAGCTTCTCTACGAGCTCAACAACCGCCCCGCCTGGATCCGTATCCCCCTAGCCGGCATTCTGGCCCTGCCGGAATAGTCTTTCGGCATTGTCCACCACCTTTTGTCTGTCGTCGTCGCCTCTGTTGTCATCAACGCCTTTTGTGTCATCATGAGGGCAGCTTTTGAGGGCTGTCGCTGTAGTTTAAAGGGCCATTCTGAGTGCAGCATTTGAGCTCATTGCCGCTTTGACGTTGTCATTCTGAGTCTTGATGTTGTCATTCTGAGCGCAGCGAAGAACCCCCGTATTTCGCTCTTGCTTTTGCCTCGAACCTCGAACCTGGTACCCAGCAACTAATCATGTCCTCCACTTCCACGATCCCCGCGAACGCCTCTCCCGCTGATCCGGGCAGCCCCTCCTCCGGCCTCCTCATCAGCCTCAGCCCGCTCGCACCCGACGCTCTCAACATCACCCTCGACAACATCGCCGCCGCCTTTCCCAATCAGGCCATCGAAGTCACTACCCCCGATCCCACTCCCGGCTCTCCCTCCGACAACCTTCGTCTCTCCACCTACACCCCATCGGTCGCGGCGCCCAGCGCCTGGATCCTCACCGCCGCCGACTACCTCAACACCTACAAGCGCATGCAGGAGACTCGATCCACCGCCTGCCTCCTGCTCGGCCCCGAAGCCCAGTCCCTCACCCCCAAGTCCCTCCGCTCGCTCGCAGGCGCACTCATCGCCGGCCCCGCCGACCTGGCTACTCCCCAATACGCCCTCGGCCCGCGCGACGGCCTGGTCAACTCCGCCATCCTTTATCCGGTCACCCGAGCACTCTTCGGCACCCGCCCGCACTATCCCCAGGCCATCGATCTCGCCTTCTCCGCCCGCATGGCAGAGCGCCTCGCCGCCTGTGCCCAGCGCCTCACCGCAGCGAACCAACCCACCGCCCTCATCTGGCCTGTCGCAGAGGCCGCGACCTCCAGCTTCTCCATCGCCGAAATCCCCAGTGTCTCCCGCGCTCTGCCCCCGCCCGACACCGTGGACCTCAACTCGCTGCTTGCCCTAGTCGCCGGTTCCTTCTTCGCCGATCTCGATGCCAAAGCCAGCTTCTGGCAGCGCTCCCGTCTCGCCTATTCCCCCAAAGCCGCGGCCGCCCTGGCCGACACCTCGCCAGTCCAGTCAGCCGCCATCGAGCCAATCGAGACACCTGACGTCCAGCCCATGCTCGACAGCTTCCGCCTCGCCTACACCAACCTCCACGAAATCTGGTCGCTGGTCCTGCCGCCCAACTCTCTGCTTGGTCTCAAGAAGCTCTCGCTCATGCCGTCATCCGCCTTCCGCATGCCCGACTCCCTCTGGGCCCGCATCGTTTACGACTTCGTCCTGGCCTACCGCCTGCGCACTATCAATCGCGGCCACCTGCTCGGCGCACTGACTCCGCTTTACCTCGCCTGGGTCGCATCGCACCTATTGCTCACGAGTGGGACTTCGGCCGAGTCCCCCCAAAATCACGTCGAAGCCCTCGCCGCAGCTTTCGAAACCGACAAGCCATACCTGGTCGCCCGCTGGCGCTGGCCCGACCGCTTCAACCCCTGAGTCGAGGTCGTCATTCTGACTCGAAGAGCCAGAATCTCCGAAGTTGCTTTTCCTCGAATCTCGAACCGCGAACCTAGCACCTGGAAGGAACTTCCAATGGGTCAACAAATCGCACTTGCTCTTAGAGAATCGATGCACCGTGTGCTGTTCAAGCTAGCCAGCTTCCTGCCTGGACTGCTCGCTCTGCTCGTCGCCGTGGCCCTGCTCACAACCATCGGTGTGCTGCTCTCGCTCGTTCTTCGCCGCATCCTTACCGCGGCTAAGTTCGACGAGCGCTTCGCCCGCAGCCAGTCCGCCAACGTCACCGACTGGTCCCCCGGCAACTCGCCCACCGCCCTCATCGGGCGCATCGCATTCTGGGCCTGCGTGATCCTTGGCTGCATCATCGGCATCTCCGCGTTCGACGCCTCCTACGCCGGCAATTCGCAGATCTCAGCCATACTCATCCCTTACCTCACCCACTCCGTAGGTGCCATCCTCATCTTCATCGCAGGCACCCTCATCGCCCGATTCCTCGCGCGCTCAGTCCTCATCGGCGCCGTCAATCTACAGATGCAGTATGCCCGCTTCCTCTCCCTCGGAATCAAGTGGCTGGTCCTGGTCCTCACCGGCGCCATGGTGCTCGATCATCTTCAGATCGGCGGCGTAGTAGTCGAACTCGCCTTCGGGATCCTCTTCGGCGGCATTGTCCTTACCCTCGCGCTTGCCATCGGGCTCGGCTCCCGCGACCTGGTCAGCCGCTCGCTGGAAAAGTCAGCCGACCCCCGCAGCCCCGCCCCAATCGAAACCGACTTCGCAGACATCCTTCCCCGCACCGCACCACCCCAGCCGCGCCCTTCCGAAACCCTCCGTCACTTCTAAAAGCGGTTGCCAGTTGTTAGTTGTAGCGCTTGGAGTAGCAGCGGCCTCCATACCGCGGTAGCAGGACAATAGAATCGGTGGGCTTTACCCCCGGGCCACTTATTCCGCTGCACGACGCACCACGTTCGCTACCAACAACCAGCAACTAACAACTGCCTCTAAAATCCTTGCCCGCGCTCCGCCACCAGCATCCCCGCATTCGGATCGGTATTCCCCGGCTTAGGCAGGATCAGCGGCGCCGCAAACCCATACAGCGCCACCCCCGCGTAGCAAACCAGAGGCACCAGGTATCCCATCGCCATGCTGCCCGTCCTGACCTTAATCACTCCCAGCACCAATGGAAATACTGCTCCGCCCACAATCGCCATCACCAGCATCGATCCGCCCAGCTTCGTATTCTCGCCCAGCCCCTTCAGGCCCAGCGCAAAAATCGTCGGGAACATGATCGACAAGAAGAAACTCGCCGCTACGATCGCGTACACGCCGCCCCATCCGGGCCGAGTAACAGCAATGGTCAGCAGCCCGACGTTGAACGCGCCATAGATGCCCAGCATCTTGCTCGGTGACACATACTTCATCAGCGGCGTTGACACAAACCGTCCCACCAGCATCGCGACCAGCGAATAAATGATGTAGTTCGCAGCCGTCTTCTCGCCCACCGGCGTGTATTGCTTCATGTAAAAGATCAGGTTGCTCCACAAGCAAATCTGCGCGCCTACATTCAGCACATTCGCCGCGACCGCGAACCAGAGCTGCGGATAGTGCAGCAGCGCGGCAAAACTCCCATGCCCGCCCGAGTCGCCCTCATGCTCGCTCGTCATCTTAGGGAAGGGCATCCGCGAAAGCACAAACGCAAACAGCAGCACCGCCGACCCCAGTCCGATATACGTCGGCACCACTCGCATAATCTCGCCATGCAGATACGCCGAATACGTCCCCGCCGCCCTCATCGAAGCAATCTGGTCCGGCGTCAGTTCCACACCTGAGAAGATGAACTTGCTCCCGAGAAACACACCCAGAATCGTCCCGGGGGGATTGAAAGACTGGGCAAAGTTCAGCCGCCGCTCGCTCGTCGGAGTCGGCCCGAACTGCGCCATAAACGGATTCGCCGCCGTCTCCAGAATCGACGCTCCGCATCCCACCGCAAACAGAGCCACCAGGAATGGCAAATACTTTCCGCTCACCGCCGCCGGCCAGAACAACACCATCCCTGCTCCGAACAGGCAAAGCCCCGCCACCATGCCAACCTTGTAGCCCCACTTCCGCATCACCAGCGCAGCCGGAATCGCCATGCAGAAGTAACCCGTAAAGTTCGCCGTCGACACCAGTTGCGCCGAGAACGTCGACAGCTCAAACGACTTCTTGAACTGCTGCACCAGAATATCCGTCAGGTTGTTCGACATGCCCCACAGAAAAAACAGCACCGTCACCAGCACAAACAGCGCCATCTGTCCCACCGGAAAAACCGGTACGCCCTTCGAACTCTCAGCGCTCTCGGCTGCCTTGCTCCCCATCGATGTCGAAACCTGCATGCTTACACTCCAATCGATCTATTCCCGCTCAATAACGTGTTTCTCGCCGTCCCGATAATACCAGCCGAAACTGCCCGCTCGACAGCGTGCCTGCACGCACCGAATCGCCTGCGCAGAGTAGACTGAAAGAAGCGAAATTATTCGCTCGCAAGGGAGTTCGTTCTACATGCCGATTTCGTTTCGCCGATCCCCCCTGGCTGGAACCAGCCCGCTCCTCCCAGCTCTCCTGATGTGCCTCTTCAGCTTTCCCGCAGCCCAGGCGATCGCCCAGGATACCCCTCCGCCACTCACGCCCGTCCAGAAGCAGCTCGAAAAAATTGACTTCGCCATCAGCGCCGCCGGCAGCTTTGGATCCACCGTCTCCGGCATCGAGAAGCGCGACGCAAACACCACCCACACGCTCCTTACCATCCGGCCTTCCAGCAGCGTCGGCGAACTCTTTGCCCTCCGCTACACTGTGAAGCCTTACGTCGGCTTCGAATTGAATGTCAGCAACCTCCGATTCTCGCAGGACTACAAATTCGTACCTCCGCCGGCCACCAATCTCCTCTACGGAGGGGCACAGTCCGCAGTGCGCGAAATGACCCTCGGTTACGTCGCTCACCTCAAATACCGGCCTTTCGGCGTTACCCCTTACCTCGGTGCAGGCGGTGGAACCATCCGCTTCAAACCAACGGCCGGCGGCGGTCAGGGCCTTCCGCAACAGTACCGTGCCCTCTACTACTACACGGCCGGCGTCGAGGGAAACTTCCCGGACAGCCACTTCGGCATGCGCGTTGGCTTCCGCCAACTCTTCTACCTCGCACCCGACTTCCTGCAAAACTACCTCACCATCACCCGCCGAACCATCTCCTCAGAACCCACCATCGGTTTCTTCGTCCGCTTCTAATTCAGCAGGGAAGGGAAGCAGCACGGCAATGCCCGGGTGCCCCATTCATCGCAGTTCAATCGCGATGAGTGGGATGTACGAGGCTTGACCCCTCCTTGTAGAAGCAGCGAGAAACCCTGCATTTGTATTTCTCCGTGTCCGCTCTTCTGCTCCGTGTTCTCTATAATTCGTTTTGCTCTATTTCCCGCACAGATGCACCGCAATACCCAACTCCGCCATCATGGCCGCCTTCGCTGCCAGCACCTTATCCGCGCCGTCCGCTGAATCCGCATACGCCACATTCACATGGTTCGCATGATGCCGCGCCATAAACTGGTCGCGCGAAATCCCATGCAGCCGAACATGCATAATCGGCCACTGCGGCGTCACTGACCTCAGCCTCCGCTCGGTCTCCTCCGCCGGTAGCGAGAGCGCCGTTGCCCGCCCCATATCCGCTTGCAGCTTCCCGCCCTCAGTGAATATCCTGCTCCAAACCACATCGCCCGGCTTGCACACGCCCTTCAGTGTCCCACCGCCCAAACGGAAATACATCGGTGGCTGCCGCTCGCTGGTCGCCCCGTTGTACCCGCCGGTAATGTGCGACGCTGGCACCGCCCCGGAAATCTGGAACACCCACACAAACTCGCCTTTGTACTCCTCGCCCCAGCGAACATCATGCAGCGTCGTCGCGGGATCGAGATGCATCGCCGTCAGCACGCGGTTCGTGATAATCGCATCCAGCCCGGCGCACTCGTCCACCTCGTTGAAGTGCGGCAGCGGCTTGCCCGCATACAGCTCTTTCCCCGCGACGTCGAAAGCCGGCGGCCGGTCCGCATTGTTCAGAAGCCCCTCCACCAAATCAGACGCGGGTGCCAGATCCTTCAGCCCTTGCTGATAC
>JALYIG010000177.1 GCA_030775885.1 Acidobacteriota bacterium
CCGCTTCCAATGCTCTGCGCCTGACTTCGTCCAAGTGAGCGAGGCGGTCGATGGCGAACGTATCCATCATCATCAAGAAGTCCAACGGCATCCCGGAGTTGTGACCGAAATGGAAGAGAAGTACATATTCTTCGCGAAGCAGGCTGGTCTCGCGAGGGAACAAGTCAGGCTTGGTCATTCCTGCATATTCAACGTGTACTTTCGAGAGCCTTAGCATATTTTCTCGGTAGAGATCTCTGACTACAGAAACGCTCCGAGTGGAGTCGAACGGTCGTCTTCCATGTCATACCCGCGCAATATCCAAATCTCGGCTCAACGAGGCATCGACGTAGCCGTCGGTCTGGTCGAACAGCAAGAGGGACGCCTCCGCGACATTCTTGAATCCAAGCAGGCCACGCCGGATGAGAAGTTCCAGGCGCTTGTCGCTCTTGCTCATTTGGCAGGAATTTCGTTGCACGACGAGACGGTATCCGACGTATTGCCAGACTCTTAGGAATACATCCTTTTGCGGCGTAAGAGCAGAAAACCGGCCCTCCGAAGAGGGCCGAAGGATAGCAAGTAATAGGAGACGCCCTACTCCCCGCACCCCAGCACCTGCAAACATAGTTTTCGCCAGAGCCAAACGGCCATCCCCCATTCGGGCCTCTGTCAAAATAGCTTAGGCTGGCAGCGCGCTGCTGGCCGATTCCGCGACATAGCTCGCCATCGCCTGGCTCAGTTGTGAGTCAATCTCGTCTGCTATGGTCATCACTTCGGTGAGCAGAATGCTGAAATCGATGCGCGCCAGGTTCTTTTGCAAAGTGCTAAAAACGCTGACCTGCAACATCCGCGACTCCTCTACCAGCATAGCGGCGGAGTAACCCTGCCTGCACCGATTCACCCCGTGCTCCGCCGCCGCCTCCGACACGAGTTCTTTGCTGCCGATAACCTTAAATGCTCTGAGACGATGCACTAATTCCACGAACAGCTTGGGGAGGTGGCACACGCGCTGTTCGTAGGTTAGCGTAACCGCCATTACCTGCTGGTCTGTCTTGATCAGCCCAAACCACTCGTCGATCGTATTGTTCGTATTGCGTTCCAGGATGGTTGCCACAGATTCGACGACACGAGCAGCGGGTGGCCCCGTTGCCAATCTCTCTTTGATTGCTGCGATCAGCGCTTTCACATCCATCGGCTTCACCAGAATTTGGTCGGCCTGTAACATGATGGCGTGCGATGCTGCATTCATCTCCGGGAATGCGCTCAACAGCATTGTGACGGCCTTTGGATTGGAGTGGCGCATGGCGCTGACGACAGTTAGGCCGTCGCCGGCTCCAGGCATGTGCAGGTCGCTGAGCAGCACGTCGTAAGTATTGGCACTGATTAGCTTCAATGCGTCAGATACATTGGACGCCGCGGACACAACGAAGCCTTCGTGCTTAAGTACATCTGCCAGGGTTAAGCGGATGAGATCGTCATCGTCGACTATCAGAATTTTAGGACTTTCGATGGGAGCCTCCTTGGGGAGCTCTACATCTACTACCCTTTCATAGAACAATTCACAAAGTCTGAGCAATTCGGCTCACCCTGCCCACGGTCGGGACGTTACCAGGGCTGTCGGCGAAAGTCCCGACCCACTGCAGTGGGGTTCTGATCGGGGCGCTAACTACCTTTGCTCCCGTCAAACCTTATCAGTCGTTTCCACGAAAGCCCGTGTAGCCCCTTGCGCCTCACGTTCGCGGGTTATGCGTTGACGAATCCGCGAACCCAGCCTTTCGGCAATCCTGTCTGCCTTTGCCCCGTCGGATTGGCCTTTCATCTCAACAAGAATTTGTTTCACGACTTCTGGGTCGCTCAAGCACTTATTCATGAACTCACTCCAATCTCACCGTGCCAGTTACGGAAAATTCACCTCTCCACCACATAAGCATTTTGTTATCAAACATCATCTTGAGATGTTTCCCCGGAAGATTACAGTGCAGAGAGTATGCGACGGTTCCGACAGCCTTAGTGTCAATTTGATTAACGCTCGTCAATGGGTTCTCGTCAACTCCTCCAGTTCCTTGCACTCCCGCAGCAATTCTCGAAAATGCGCCATCTCCCGCCGAGCCTCCGCTGAAAAACCCCCGTGTTTCCATCGTGACTGTTTCGAGCGTGCTAATCCGGCTGGCGTCCGTGGCCCCGTAGAGAGGCCGCCATGCATTCGGCAGTGCTTCTTTGCCGCGTATGGCTGGACAGTGTTGTCTTAGTTCATAGCCTCAAAGATTGCCGCAATCCCCTGGCCCCCGCCGATGCACATGCTAACCAGTGCGTAGCGGCCGCCGATGCGGCGCAGTTCATGCAGAGCCTTTACAGTTATGATTGCTCCCGTGGCTCCCAGCGGATGTCCAAGGGAGATTCCGCTTCCGTTGGGGTTGGTCTTTGCGGACGGGAAGCCTAGATCACGAACAACAGCGAGGGCCTGCGCGGCAAAGGCTTCGTTCACCTCGAAAACGTCAATCTGATCGACCGACAGCCCAGTTCGCTTGAATAGCTGCCTGACCGCTGGAACCGGACCTATGCCCATGTACTTCGGCTCCACCCCGGCCACGGCGTAGTCAACCAGCTTGGCCATCGGCTTCAAACCCCGCTCCTCGGCTGCTTGACGATCCATGAGAGTCAGAGCCGCCGCGCCGTCGTTGATGCTGGATGAGTTGCCTGCGGTCACCGTGCCATTCTTGTCGAACGCCGGTCTCAGTTTGGCAAGGTTCTGCAGTGTTGCATCGGATCGAGGCGATTCGTCGGTGGCAAACGGTGTCGTGCCGCCCTTTATCTTGATTCCGACGGGCACAATCTGGTCCGTGAAGTTGCCGCTCTGGATCGCGTTCATAGCGCGTCTGTGACTCTCCACAGCCAGCTCATCCTGAGCTTCACGCGTGATGTTCCACTTGCGGGCGATGGTCTCGGCAGTGACACCCATGTGAACTCCCTCAAAGGGATCGGTCAAGACACCAACCATTACGTCCACCGCGGTAGTGTCGTTCATGCGCGCTCCCAATCTCATATTGGGAAGCCAATACGGCGAACGGCTCATGGATTCCGCGCCTCCACCGACCGCGGCCACGGCATCACCATGGACAATCGATTGCGCCGCGGCAAGGATAGCCGATAGTCCGCTGCCGCAAAGGCGGTTGAGGGTGAGCGCTGAAGTCTCAACCGGCAATCCACCATCCAGGGCCGCGACCCGCGCCAGATACATATCTTTAGCGTCGGTGTGGATCACATTTCCGAAGACCACGGCGCCAATATCCGTTGGAGCAAGTCCCGAACGACGCACGGATTCGCGGGTGACAATGGCCGCCAACTCGCTGGGCGGTATATCCTTCAGTGCACCGCCATACTTGCCAATCGCAGTTCGTACCGCACTCAAAACCACAACTTCACGGTCCATCATCCTAATTCCTCTCAACTACTCAGTTTGGTTGTGTCCTACAAGAAAATCCGACCCGGAGCACTCTTTTTGGGCAGCAGGATTCAGGTCGCAACTCCCGCAAACGAATCGCAGACGCCCCGTAAAATGGCCCATCGATGCCATTCCTGTTCTTCTTCGAAACCTGGATTTACGGGGGGCAGTGTACCCTACTGCGGTGCGCCAATTGGGAATTGCCAGACATCAATTGAGGCGGCAACCCGATTAGCTCGAAGCAAGAGATGTTTCGTTTTGTTGGGAACTTTAATAGGCGCAATGTCTCAGACCATGGCCCGGACCAATCGAAGGCGCCAGTTCGAAGTGAAAAGGCGACCATTCATAGTTGAATCCACGGTCAAACTGTTGCTTTTGGTACAGGCGAGGAAACACTATGCCATCCCCTCGAATGAGGGCGGCGACCATCTCCTTGGCCAATCCGGGAGGAATCAGCTTGCTGAAGGCGGTCTCAAATTGCCTGAAGTTGCTAGTGAACCATTGCTTTGAATCGGTCGTGGACGTAGCTATGAAGGTGACCCCCTTGAGGTGCCCCTTGAACTCCCCGTCAGGAAATAGGAACGGTATTGCCACAAGATTGTATGTTTCTTTCATTTTCTCAATTCTATTGTGCTTGCCCGGAGATGGATGTGCGGAAGCAAACACTAAGCATGTTTTTACTGCCGATGAGACTGAGGCAGGCAAACGGCATTATCAGGAATGGAGATGCATTTCAGACGTGCAATCCGAGAACACTCTGCTCGATGGGCGCAGAATTTGTCGCA
>JALYIG010000178.1 GCA_030775885.1 Acidobacteriota bacterium
GCACTGGCTGCGGCGTAATGCCCACTGTGTTGTCATACTTCGCGGCGCATCCGGCAAGCCCGAGTGAAACGAACGATGCGAGCACCCAGACCGTTGATGAAAAGCGGCGGGGGAAAGTTGTCATGAGCATAATTGGATCACCTGAGAGAACTTGACTTGCGATAAAGGTTTGTCGTCTATTTCGTCGCTGCGCCGAAGAACCGCAGCGACTTGGGTTGCTAGACACCGGCCTAGAAGGAGTACTTGAAGCCCAGCTCAATGATGCGCAAACTGGACTTGTATGGCGTCGAGCCAAAGTTGGTGCTGGTCTGCACAAGACCTGCGCGGGCGGCCACATCGGACGTCGGATAATTGATCTGGCCGTTTGAACCCCTTTGCAGATTCTGCCCGAAGTTAAGGTTGAGTCCCGCAGCTGGACCGCCATATAGTTGCCAGTTGGGATGATTCAGGAAATTGAATGCCGCCAGCCTCAACTGCAAGCTCTGCGATTCCCGGATATGGACATTCTTGATAAGGGTAAGGTCAGAATTGAAGTACATCGGGCCGTGGATGTCAGGCAGGTTGAAGCTACCGTTTGTGCCCGGAGCCGGTAGAGTGAAGCAATTTCCATTGATATAGGTCTTCGCACCGTTCGTGATACCCGGGAGTCTTAGTTTGGGGTCACAGGTGACGACCGGTTGAACCGTCACACTGGGCGTTCCCAACTGGGTGATCCCGTCGAATTTGACACTTAGCTGATTGGTGGCCCCAGGTTCCTGATATTGATATCCGCCATAGAGGCCAAAGTTTGCGTTGAAAGCTGCAACGTCTGGACCGCTCTGGAGCTGTGTGATACCGGAGATCTCCCATTGGTTTAGAAACCCGCCCACGATCCTATTGCCATGATATTTCGTTCCTTCCTGATAAGAGAAGGTGAAATTGAGGGCCTGCTTGCGGTTGAAAGGTAGTAAACCGTAATTGTTCCGCATATTCAGCGAGTCGCCTACGGCCCCGCCGTTGACTCCGCCGCGGATGCCCATCGCCTTGCTCCACGTGTAGTTCAGGTTGTAGGTCAGGGCCCCGCTCTGCTTGGTAAGGCTCAGTTGCAGAGCGTTGTAGTTCGAATAACCGATGTGATTTTGAACTAGGACCCCCGTGTAATTAGGATAAGGCCGCCAGTCCTGCACGTTGTAGAAACCTACGTCGAGGTAGTTAATCGGAGCTATCACACCAAAATTTGGGGAAGAGGTGTTGGGATTAGCCTTGTACAGTCCGCCTAGCTGGATCGCATTCTGGTTTGAAAGATCAGCGTCAGAGTTTCCAGGATCTCCCCCAGTCAAAGAATGCTGTGTCTGGTTGCCCGAATAGCTGACTTCTAACATGCTGCCATGGCCCAACCGTTGGTCCACCGTAGCGTTGTAGTTATAAGTCACAGGTTGCTCGCTGTCGTGCTTGTCCGCTGCCTGGATTTTGAAGGGCGTGCCACTGAAACCACCGCAGGTTTGGCCGGTCTGATTCGCAAACGGACCAGGCCCGAGTGGCACTGTTGGCTGGCCGGCATTGATGCGCCCCGAGTTAGCAACTTGATCGAGCGTGCAGCCATAATTCCCGGGAATGTTATAGGTCGAGACGCCCAGTGCTGTCAGCAGCGGCCCATCCGAGGTGTAGTAGGAGTCATGAAAGCGGTACGCGCCCCAGCCACCCCGGAAGGTGGTCTTCCCGTTCCCATACATGTCATACGCAAGGCCGGCGCGTGGGGAGTAAAACAGAAAAGTGCTGGGAACTCCTGAGAGAGGAAGGCTGGCGTCCAGCGTGGTTCCCTTTCCGTTATGCCAGGCAATGCCGGGCCAGGTGGTGGGGTCATTGGGGTCGAGTTTGTAAACCACGTTTTGCAAGATCTTCTCAGGTTCCCACACGGCCAGGCCCTGCCCATGTACATCGACCCACGGGCCGAGATGATCGAACCGGACGCCAAAAGTTAGAGTGAGCTTCTTGGAAGCCTGCCATTCATCTGTGGCGTAGGTGTCGATCGTGGTGTACTTCATATCGCCACTTTGGAACTTATTCACTTGTGTATAGCCGCCGCAACCGTTCAGAAAATTGCCGACACTGTTGCCTAGGCCAGAGGTGAGGCCAGATTTAGCGTTGGAGAAGCTGTATACATTGCAACCGTTGTACTGGCTATAGCTAAGCTTGGCCTGGGGATCGTTGTAGTTCTCCACATACTCGTTGTTGGCGGACTGCTCCAGATAAACGCCCACCTTGAGCGAGTGCCTCTGAATCTGCTTCGTCAAGTTGTCCGATAGGTTGACGGAATACTTGCGTTTGGGAGCGCCGCGGACGGGGTCGAAATAGCCCATGGCAAAGTCGGGAACGCCACCTTGAAAGTTGATGATCTCAGGTAGTTGCGTATACCCATTCTGGTAATACCGAGGCCCGACGAATCCCGTATTCGCATCCTGCAGCAGGCTGTTGTTCTGAAGTTGCGCGGGAGAATGAAAGTAGACCCCGGCCAACACGAGTTCGTTGGTCAGAGTGGGTCCAAATGTGTGCGTATTGTTGACACTTAACCGATGCGAGTAAGCGTACGTTAGCGCTCCTGTGGGGGAGGGGATAATATTCTGCGCCGAGCCCGCATAGTAGGTATTTGTGACAGGCGCCTGATCGCTTACGTGTTCATAGTCATACGTCACATAGAGTTTGGTGGCGTCGGTAAAGTTCTGGTCCACGCGGGCATGGTACTGATAGCCGTTGTGCTGGGCGAAGATATTTACGTCATAGTTGATATTGTCGGAGCAAAGCTGGCCGGGACCAAGGAGTGACACGTTTGTAACTGCGTTGACAATATTTGCAGCGTTGGTGCAGTCCGGCGGTCCGCCTTGAGGCTGCGGCACGCGGTTGGGCTTTGGATAGAAACGTGTATAGGCGCTCACATTGGGGCTAAAGTCCGCAAACGGAATTTGGCCGTTGACGATACTGTGACCCTGGACGTCAACTACGGTACTCGCAGGGGAGTACCCGGCACCGAAGTTGTTGAGGCCATTGCAACCGTAGGGAGTGGGGCAGAGGGCGACAGAAGCCCCGCTGGGAAGATTGAGCGCTCTTTCGATGGAATCGGTACTGAGATCGCCGCTGAGCATGCGCGCGCTAGGGATGAAGCTCAGTGTCGCCGTATTACCGAACAAATTCCTCTGGTCGTATACCTCTCCAGCGGCAAAGAAGGTCATCTTCTTATCGTGGTTGAAATTAGTGTGTGGGATTTTGACGGGACCACCAATATTGGCGCCGGGGAAATAATTGTAAGTGCCCGCACGCGCATTGTTGAAATAGTTGTCGATCCAGTCATTGGAGTTAAGGACGCTGTTGCGCGCATATCCGTAGACGGAGCCGTGATAGTTCGATCCGCCCGACTTACTGATGGCATTGAGGACTACCGGACCCTTGGCGCTATCAGCACCGAAATTCGATGTCTGGACCTTTACCTCCGCGACCATCTCCATATTCACGTTACCGATTGAACTCTTTGCGTCCGCCGGGTCCGTTGTGTTTGCACCGTCGGAGACGACTGCGACCGCACCCGTGCCTGGGCCCGAACCGTTGGCAGCATAGCTCCCGGTCGTGCTGCCGGAGAATCCGGCTACCTGGCTTCCGTTGTTGGTGGAATCGTTGTTAAGTCCCGCTGAGGCCACCGCAAATCCCGGCAAAATACGAATCAGTTCGGTCGCATCACGCCCAACTGTGGAGAGACGCTTGATGTCTTCATCCGTGATCAGATAACTCTTCTCTGGCGAACTGAGGTCGACGCCGGCAACATTAGCCGTCACCGTCACCGACGCTTCAACTCTGCCGATCTTGAGCGCGATGCTTTCGACATTCCTGCTGTCGCCGGGATGCATCTCGATGTCCGTGATTACATACGATTCAAACCCCTTGGCGGTCACAGTCAGGTTGTAGGTGCCCGTCTGAACGGCAGCAAAGGAGAAGAAGGCAGCTCCGCTGCTCACGGTCGAGCGCACCGACTTGTCATCCTTGGCCACGAGCGTTATCTTCGCCCCTGGGACGATTGCGCCCGTGGTGTCTTTGACCACACCGCTCAGGGTGCCAGTCGTCTGGGCGAAAAGATGGGACGGGACAACCAGCATGAGCGCCAGAGCAAGACCGGCCAGAAAAGGCTCCAAGTCTATACGTGCAACTAAGCCGTGGAACCGGGAAAGATCGATATTTCTAACCACAATAGCCTCCGAATGCGACCAAGAGAGAGAACATAGACGCGTGTTTACTCTGTCTCTCTGAGTACTTGAATAATGTCATTACTTGACGTTGAGGGTGAATGACATCTTGTAGGGGACATCGGCACGGAAGACTTCGTTATAGCCATAGTTATCGTGCTGTGCGCCGGTTAGTACCACGGTGATTGGATAAGTTCCCGGTTTTGTGACCACTGTTGAACTGGTGTTGGAGCCGCAGCCTGACAGGCCTGCAATTCCACCAAACAGGAGCAGGGCGAACCCGGCGATGGTCAGGCTCCCCGCGGCCCTCTGGAAGCGGCGGCGGCCAGCGATCATCAACAGACCCAGAAGGACCGAGCTCAACCAGAAGAACGACTGTGCTGCGGTCGGAACATAGGGGGGGACGTTGGTGGTAAACGTCATCACTAACTGGGATGGCAGCAAGGTTTGCCCCGGTGTACTGGGCATGATAGTGGCCTGTCCTGGATTACTGCTGCAAGTGGTGTACTGGGGCAGATCGGGGCAGGATACGGCAATCGATCCTGTCCAACCGCTCAGCGAATTGATGGTCAGTGTCGTTGTACCCGGCGCGCCTGCGGAGGCGGTAATGGTGGTGCTGGATGCCACAGCGGTGAACGAAGAAGGATTGCTCGGCTGCGAGCCAGAGATCGTCGAGCTTGCATCACAGTATGGCGGCGGGCTCACGGGTGTCTGAGGCAAGGTTACCGGCGTGGTTGGACTTACATCCGTCACGATCACCGTCGTCGCGACGGACGTAGAGGGAAGGTAGTTTTGGTCTCCGCTGTAGACTACGGTGATATTGTGGGGGCCAATAAGTACGTTGTTTTGGCCGAGTATCGTTCCGTCGCCTAGCGTATTGGCGTCCGAGTTCATATTGCCCGAGAAGACCCCACCCGCGAACGGGAGCACCGTAGTAATGCTTGTGGGCAGAAGTGTTTTTGGATCTGGCGTTCCGTTGAGCAACTTCCCGTCGCTGTAGAAGGTCAGGGTCCCACTAGGGACACCTATTCCTGGCGAAGTGACTGACGCCGTGAAGCCTATACCATCGTTCGGGATCGCCGGGAATTGATTGGTGAAGCCGTTGGTGTCTGTGACATTGCAGCTTCCAGTGTTGGAGTGCCGCAAACTATAGGGGTTGTTGAAAGGTATCTTCGTGACGGCAAGGATTGGAGTCGTCGGCGCCCTGGCAATCGTAACGGGCAACACGACGGAAGAACTTGCATTGTTGGACGTGTCTCCTTTGTATACGGCGTAGAGCACGTGCACTCCACCGGACAGGCCGCTATTGAACTGGAGAGTTGCCCCGCCTTTCACAACCGGCAACAGAGCGAGTTGCGTACTATCCACCACGAACGACACGAACCCGGTTGGAGTTCCCGTTCCAGTGGTTGGTGCAACGGTTGCCGTAAAGGAAATTGGCTCCCCGAAGAAAGGTGCCCCAGGGACAGAAGTGATAAGAGCCAGAGTAGTAGTGGTTGGGCTGGGAGTTACACCAGTTCCGGACACCGTCACCTTGGATACGTTGGCTGCGTTGCTGGCAAACGCTATTGTTGCCGAGCGGGAGCCCGCCACCGTGGGCGTGAATGTGGTTATCAGGTCGCAGGTGGCGCCCGTAGCCAGCGTTATGCCGCCCGCGCAGGCGCCCGTCGGAGAGGTCATAGCAAAGTCGCCTGCGTTGCCCGTTTCAGTAAAGTACGGCGTGCTAAGAACCAAGGGCAGGTTCCCAGCGCTCTCTATATCAAGTGGAAGAACGCCACTTGTTGCCCCGGTGGCCACGTTTCCAAAACTCAGCCCGACCTGGGAACGCGCGATCGAATAAGCTGCAGCATTGGCCTTGTCGGTTACATACAGATTGGAAGAAGCGTCAATCGCTACACCGTACGGACTGGAAACTCCCAGTCCGACCTGCACGGTGTCGTTGGGAGTGAGCGTGCCCTGCACCGCAGGAATCCGCACAATTCTAAAGTTGCCCTGGTCCACTACAAAGAGGGAACCTGAGCTGTCTGTCGCAAGCGCAGATGGGTTAAGGATATTTGCGGCGACCGTCGCCTGTCCTCCGCCAAGCGGATATTCCAGAACCTGGTTATTGCCTGAGTCCGCGATGAAGACGTTCCCAGGACCATCTACCGTAACTGCGAGTGGAGCGGACAGGCCGATCCCGAGCTTCGTAGGCGCGCCAAATGCTGCCCCTGCGTTCGAAGCCCCGTTGAAGCTTGGGTAAACCAGGATCGTATTGTTGCCTGTGTCGGCAACGTAGAGATCCCCATTTGTATGCACAAAGACCGACGCAGGGTTCTTCAAGCCGCTGGCGACAATCGTACTTGCGGCTGGACTCAGGGCGCCATTCAGGAACGGCACCTCCACGACGCGGTTATTTTGCGTGTCTGCGATGAACACGTCGCCCGCGCCGTCGACCGCGACTCCTGTAGGACCAGAGAGCGGCACTGTAACTCCTGCCCCACCACTCTGGATCGCAATTGGAATTGCCGCCCCGCCGCCTGCTGGGTATTCCGTTACAGCGTTACCCTGGGCGTCCGCAACGAAGGCGTTCCCTGCGCGATCAACAGCAATGTTTGCCGGCGACCGAAAGCCGCTACCGACTGGCGTCACGGTACCGGGGTCGAGCGTCAGCAACGAGCCCTGGCCTATACCTTCCACGAAAGCGTTTTCGGTTACGGTAATGGTGCCCTTGGGGCCGGCGGTAGTGTAGGTGAGAACGACGGCGCTCGATTGCTTGCCCACGGTCGTCGGCTTGAAACCGACGGTGATCTGGCAACTCTTTTGTGCGGTGGGGCCGTACGCCGTTGTGGCGCAAGCTGTGGTTCCGGGACTGGGGGGTTGAATCGTAAAGTCGCCGCCCGGTCCCTGGATATTCGTCACCGTTGCCGCAGCGTTAAACTGGAAGTTCACGATTCTGTTCGCGCTTTGCCCCATGGCCAGTGCATTGAAGTTGGCGTTGCCAAGAGTCAACGCAGACACGCTCGATGCGCCCGCAGCGGTGTAATACATGTCTCCCCGGGCGTTGACCGCAACGGCTACATTGACGTTGAGACCGCTAGCTACAGTGAACTGGTCCGCTAGATTCGGTCCTGCCGTTCCTTCATTCGGAATCTCGTAGACTGCCCCGGCGCTTGAATCCGCGACATAGAGATTGCCCGCCACGTCGACGCTTAGGCCGACCGGGTTTAGATACTTGCCATAAGCAACGGGTACCTTCGCATACAGACCTCCGGAATACGGCAGTTCAAACACCGCTGCGCCCGTTATGAAGTACACGTTCTGGAGTTTGTCGATGGCCAGCGACAGAAGTTCCAGCGGTTGATTGCTGAGAAGGATGTTGCCGACACCGTTGACCTCTTCGACGAGGTAGAAATTGCCTGAGACGCAGCAGGTTCCGTTGGTAGTGATGAAGGTATTGCCGATGAAGTCTCCGGCACCGTAGCCGGGATTATAGTAGTAGAAGAGTGCTCCTGGGCCGCCGCCAACTTTCTTGGTTTGCGAAGACTGCGCCACGCAGTTAAGCAGTGGAACCAGACCGACACCCGTGTTGTAGGGTTGAGGCGCAATCAAGTTGGCGTGAGCAGCGTCCTGCCCCAGGTGGACTCCGTAGCTGTTCCCCACAATATAAGCAACGGACGCTGGTCCTCCGCCAGGCGGGATCTCGGCGATAGTGGCATTCCCATCGTAGCCGTGGTCAATCGTGTAGATGTTCCCGCAGGCATCTACCGAGACCTCACCCGGCGATTTGAGGTTGGTTTGGGTGCCCGTGAGGGGCAACGGAAAAAGAGTCGTGGGCACAGGGCTGACTGAGGAAGCGACTACCGCAGGCACATAAGGCGAGATCTGCGCATGGGCGGAAAGCCCCAGCAGCGCCGCGGAGATCATAGCAAGGAATACCACGGTCGAACGGCGAAGCGCCGATCTGTCGGAAGGACGCGCAGCAACCGTCTTTGACGTATCTCCAATGCCAAACAGCGAACGACCAAATTTATGTGCCACGTGTTCTCCTAAAACATTCATCTTCATCCACCAAAGCCCTGTTTTTTGGGCTGCCGAAAAGTCAGTAAATATGAGCGTGATATCGATAACAGACACATCAGGCTCTTGTCAAGGAATTATGTAGGCTTCCCCTCGGGGGCTCGTTGCTTTAGACACGTCCGGCAAAAATACACGCTACGCTTCACGTGACTACCGTTCTGGTCAAAATTGACCACGATGATAGGTGAAATGGTGAGAGGTAGCGCAGCCGGGAAGAAGCAGGCTACCTCTTGCGGAAAAACGGTTTGTGTCAGGTGGTCCCGATGAAACTATAGAGGCTGGGTGCCTCTGCCTTTCGCTGCCACCTAAATCGAATTACTAACACGTGATACCGATAACAAATGGGAAGGCATACAGTCAATAACTATTTTTAAAAAGATTGGACGAACCGGACCGATCCCAAAGAGAAACATGTTCTGGATTGAAGTCCACGACATCATCGGGTTCTGAAGAACCATGCGTTGGTCCAAATCCCCCAGGAGCGGCGCAGCTAACACACAGTCGCGAGTTTAGCGACCTGCGACTCGCAGGAAAAGCGCAGCGTGCGGTGGCAGCGTTGCCTCGTATACGCCATGCAGGAAGCGGACCTCTTGGTTTGTCCAGACATGGACGGCGGTCGCATCTTCCGCGATCTTGAGATCCTGGGCAGAGAGCTTCGAAATGACTTGCTTTGCCCCTCGATTGAAAATGCCGATTGCATGTCCGCCGTCAGCCCGGGGTCGACTCCAGATATCGATGTTTCCGGCCTTGGATAACCGTCTCGCCTGACTTCCCAAGGAGTCCTGATCGATGGCGATCACGCTCTTGTTGGTCAAAATGGCGAGCGTCTCGGGTTGCATTTTGCTGAGATCACTCCCGGCCAACTGGCTACGAGTGTAGCTGGGAACTTTGTCAGCATGCGGCAAAACAACCCTTAGCGTAGCCTAGCTGAGATAGTGGTTACGGAAACTGACGGCCGACAAAATCTAACGCCGGCTTCGTGCAACGATGGTGAGGGCGCGCAATGCAATGTAATTCTGGAAGTGAACAATAGTGCAAATCAATCGGTCCATTTGTTTTTCCCTATGCCTTTTCTCTTTGATTGGCTCTCTCAAAGCGCAAGTTTCACACTCGCCATTGCCAACTAAATCCTCGGCTGCTTCAAATTCTCCAACCACCCAACCGCCCGAATACCAACTCACGGTGAAAGTCAGGCGCGTCGCTCTGGATGTCGTCGTGACAGACGCCAAGGGCAAGCCCGTGGAAGGCTTAAAGCAGGACGATTTCAAAGTGATGGAGGACGGGGTGGTCCAACCGATCCACTTCTTCGATTTGCACAAAGTCGCCCCCGCCGTCGGATCTCAGCCGGCACTCGATCTCCATTTACCTCCGAATACCTTCTCCAATCTCTCGCTGGCCCCGGCGGACCAGCCGGTAACCGTCCTGCTGTACGACATGCTCAATACTCCTCAGGGGACCCTTCCCGCTGCCCACCAGGCTTTAGTCAAGTTCATCAAAGAGCAGAAGAGCTCAACCAAGATCGCTATCTTCGTGTTGACGGACCGCTTACACATGGTGCAGGGATTTACCGATGACGATACCCGGCTGCTGGCTGCCCTCGACTCGAAGGCGATAAAGGCTCCGATTTCGCAGCTGCGCGTCGCCGACTCAAGCGCCGCGGATTCCGCATCTCTCCTCGGCGCCGACCCGAACGCATCAGCCGCTGCCGGCCCCGGCGCTCAGACTGCCATCACTGAGAGTCAGACCCGGCCCGGCGGAGCAGACACACCCATCGGCGCCGGCGCTGTGCTCGAGATGTTGAGCAACGCGGAGACTGAAGAGAATACATATCTGCTCAATCAGCGCGTCAAGATCACGGTAAATGCCTTTACCAATATGGCGCGCTTCGTCTCCGCACTGCCAGGGCGCAAGAATCTCATCTGGATGTCCGGCTCCTTCCCCTCGGAGCTCTTGCCCGACAGTCCTCAGAACAGTGGAGGACGGAGTGAGTTCAGCACAGTCTATCTGCAAGACGATATACGCGAGGCACAGCAGGTGTTGAAAGATAGTCGCGTAGCAATTTACCCAGTGGACATTCGCGGTCTCCAGGCGGACTCGCAATTCAGCGCCTCCGCCAAGTCGCCGTCGAAGATCAGCAACTTCGGGATTCAGCAGGGGGCTGAACACGCCACCATGGACGCCCTCGCCGGCGACACCGGCGGACGAGCCTTCTACAACACCAATAGTTTGCAGCAAGCCATGGACGCCGCTGTCCGTGAGGGCTCGGAGTATTACTCGCTGACCTATGCGCCAAGCAATCCCAAAGAGGACGGCGCGGTGCGACATATCAAAGTCGTCCTGACCAATGCCAACTACCACCTCTATTACCGTCGAGAGTATCTCGCCGACGACACGTCCCATCCGGCTCCAGTGCAACCACTCGTGCTGGATATGAACATGCAGCACGGAGCACCCAACTCCTCGGAGTTGTTCTTCGAAGCTAAGGTGAACCCGATCGGCGGCCCGATGGTGGCCTCATCGAACGAAGTCGAAACCCTCAAAACGTTCCTTCAAACAAAGGCAACAGGCAAGCGTACGAAGATTCCGACTGGCGCGGAGAATGTTCAGCACTACGACATCAACTTCGCCGTCATCGGACGGCAGCTCCAGATGCCACCGACTGAAAACGGACACTATGCCACTGCCATGAGGTTTGGCCTGGCGGCATATACGCAAGATAGTGCCCTGTTGAACGGGATGGAGGTCAGCATCAAGAACTCAATTCCGGCAGCCCAGTACCAAAAGATCGAATCTCAGGGATACCACGCATCCATGCTCTTCGTGGTTCCCCAAGAGGCTGTTTCGATCCGCCTCGCCGTCCGTGATGAGATTGGCAATCGAATCGGAACGATGGAGATTCCCCTTCCCATCCCCGTTCCCAAAAGTGCCGCCACTGCCGCGAAAACGACGAAGTAAATTAGGTGGCAGCCTGCTTCACATACCATCCGACACATTTATCGACAACGGAAGAGGCGACGGCTAACCGCAGTCGTAACTCCCGTCAGAAAGTGGCTAGAGTGACGCGAAGAACTTGCGGCATCGAGGTGAAGTTCAGGCCGTAATCGGACTGGTCGCCGTTCCAGAGACGAGTCATGTGCCATACATGATTTTCATAAGTGCCCTCTTCGACGCGAACAAACTGGCGCTGTTTGCCTTGCTGGGTCGGCGCAAATTCGACACGCGCATGCACCGCTGTGACAAGGAACTCATCCGGCCCAAGTTCAGCGACCATGGCCCCTCCGTTGGCAGGATCGTTTCCCTTTGCGTCTTTGAAATCCTGGCCTCCGAATCCTGGCATACCGTAACCCGCGGTCGCTGTCCATGCACCAAAGTTCATCGTCTGGTAGTGGACTGCCGGGTCTTCAGAGACGGCCTGGAGGTGGCCTCTCGCGTTCAGAGCGGCGATCTCTTGCTCCATGGGCGCAAACGTTCCGAAGATGAGTGAGAACGGAGCTATGCCCTCATCGTCGACACGTGGCGCGCCTAGCGGAAAGTTGATATAGCCCGTCTTGTCCATGCCAAAGACGGAGTATCCGATCGCGCCATGGCCAAGCGATGTATAGAAGTAGCGCGCAAAGTTTATGGAGTTACTGCTCTCGGGAACAAAGGTCGGGTTGTCGGGGCGTTCATAGAGGTCGAGCAGCTTGGTCCAAACCTGATAATTGCCGTCGTACATATCCAGTCCAAAGGCATCGATCGCGGGCGCTGTGGCCTTCCAGATTGGGATAACGGTGTCGATGGCACCTCCGCTGGGGTAACTGCCCGGGCCGCCGTTGATCGGGTTGCGGGTCGCGACGTTGATGTAGAGTGGCAGCGGATTTACCGCTTTGCCGGCAGCGGCGATTCGATTGACGTCAGTGGCAATCGACCAGGCGTAGAAGAACTCGTCGGCGTCTTTGCCAAAGACCTCAGGCCAGGATCCGGATTGCTGCTTGTGCATGGCGGTCAGGATATTCGCGGGGACGGGAGTGTTGAACATCTTCTGAGCGGCGGGCGAGAAGTCGCGCACACTGCCGTAGGTACCAATCTCATTTTCGACCTGGACCATCAGCACCACGTGCTGCGGATCGTAGGTCCTCAGTTCGCGCATGAGGGCGGTGAAGGCAGTGCGGTCGGCGTCGATCAAAGTCTGCGAATAGGGAGAGAGCGAGTCGACCTTACCACCGTCGCGGGTGACAACGTGGGGCACGCGGGCTTCGTCGAGCTTGATGAACGGCGGCGTGTAGTGGCCGCTCCCATTCTTCCAACTGCCGAACCACAGCAGGACAAGATGGACGTGGTGTTCGCGGGCCTGACTAATAAGAATGTGGAGGACGGACGGATCGAAGTGGCCCTGCGTTGGCTCCCACTGTTCCCAGTAGATGGGAGCTTCAACGGTGTTGGCGTGAATCTGCTCGATGACCGGCCAGACCTTCGGCAGCATGGAAGGCCATGCGGAGGAGTTATTAACCTGTACACCGAGCATGAGGTAGGGCTGGCCTTCGACGAGCAGCGAGAAACGGCCTTCATTTTCGACGATGCGAGGGATGGAAGTCGAAGTCTGGGCGGGAGTTGAAGACTGGAAAAGAAGAGAGGCAGAGAGTGTTGCGAGCAATAGAACTCGATAGAGGCCCATGTCGTTGGTATAGGTTGACGGAGGGCGCGGTGTCAACGTCCAGAGCATTCGGGGCCGGAATGATTGCTCATCCAACATTCAGAGATACCGCTCTCAGGACATGCCCTTCTCGGTGCCCGCACTAGCGGGCAATACGCTAAGTTTGGACCCATCTTCTCGGACTCATACTATGGATGCTATGCGAGATCGTCGCCACTTTATTTTCATTCCCCTGGCAGCGTTGCTTGCAGTGCTCCCGCTGATTCTCAAAGGTCCCTCATGCGGTCACGACTTTGAATTCCACCTGCACAATTGGCTCGAAGTCAGCTCGCAGTGGAAGCAAGGTGTCCTGTATCCGCGGTGGGACTTCACGGCCGCCTGGAATTCAGGGGAGCCTCGTTTTGTCTTCTATCCCCCGCTCTCCTGGACCGTTGGGGCTTTGCTTGGACTTGTGATTCCCTGGTCTGCTGTCCCGCTCGCCTATATATGGCTCGTCCTCGTTGCTTGCGGATTCACAATGCACCGCTTGGCCTGTCAATGGACATCGTCGGGCAACGCTTTGATTGCCGCATCGTTTTATATGGTTCACCCATACATGCTGTTCGTCTTCTACGAGCGCGCAGCTTATGCGGAATTCCTCGCCGCCGCGTGGGTTCCTCTCCTGTTCTTGAGTATCTTGCGCCCCCGACTCAGTGTCCCCGGGATTGCCGTTCCAGTTGCTCTGTTCTGGCTGACTAACGCTCCAGCCGCCGTCATGGCGTGCTACAGTCTCGCGCTTTTAGCCGCAATGCGAATTGCTTTCACCTACCGCAGCGGACATGGCATGCGTCCGACTCTGGTCGAAGCAGCAAAGATTACAGCCGGCACTCTGCTCGGCATCACCCTTGCCGCCTTCTACATTCTGCCCGCGACCTTTGAACAACGCTGGGTGAACATAGATATGTCGATCAGAGGGGTTCGCTATCAAGACAACTTCATCTTCAGTCACCTTGGAGAACCCTCCCACGACGCGATTCTGCACACCGCTTCGCTTTGCGCTGTAGGCCTTCTGGTCCTCGTCGGAATCTTTACCGTAGTCGCTCTCTCTCCCCGAACCCCGAAGCAAGGCACTTCGCCTGGAGGGAACAGACGCACCGTCCTCACACTCTTCTTTCTTGCCTGCATCCTAGGATTTCTGCTCAGTTCCTCGAGCGCAAGTCTCTCGCGGCACATCCCGGAGCTCAGCTTCCTGCAGTTTCCAATACGATGGTGCACCATTCTCGGCGCGATATCGGCCGCTCTTTTTGCACTGGCCTTATCTCGAACCAATCAGCGTCCTTTCGCCGCCGCGCTTGCTCTGATCGTTTCCCTGGGCTTCACCATTGGCGGCGATCATTTCTTTCGCCAGCCTTGCCAGAACGACATTGCCATTCCGGGCCTCGTGGCCGGCTTCTACAACGGCAGCAGTTATGACCCATTTGACGTGTACGTTCCACGCGGCGCCAACGCAACCGCAGTGCAACATGCGAATCCGGCTTTTTGGCTGGCGGATTCACCAACCGATGCCGCTTCGCCACTCGTCGGCGCCGACTACTCAATTCTGCTCGACCATCGGCTGCACTTCGAGGTCTATGCGCCGGTTCCCAGGTTCCTGGTGCTCAGTCTTCGCGACTACCCCGCTTGGAACATCAGCATCAACGGAGTTCCAGTCACCCAACGCCCCCACCGCGAAGACGGTCTGATCGCGCTGCCCGTTGCTCCCGGAATCTCAAAAGTTAACCTCACCTACTTGCGCAAGAGAGACGAGACGTTAGGCTGGATCCTCTCAGGGGTTTCCGCCCTTGCACTCTTATTCCTGATGCGAAGGTCGTAAGAGGCGTCTGCGGAGTGCTGTCGTCCAGGAGATAGTTAGAACGAGACGCCCGTCTCCGCCAGTATGGCGCCGTCTGCACTCTGGCCGCTACTTACCGTCACCAGTTGTCCCAGCCCAACTCCAGTCCAAACTGGAATCGACCCAGATTCCGCATCCCGTTACTACCGATCCTTCCTCTAAGTGCCTGCAAGGTAATGGAGGAGTGCACGTTCTCGCCATCCGATCGAAAGCTTCACGTGTTGGCCACTACGGGCCGACCACGCTCACGGTGAATTGAACCAACACTGATTTCCATGCCCGTCGGGTAGGCCGGTGGTTACCAGCACGACTGGCTGGCCGATACCGCACTCCTACACATCCCATCGAGGTGTTGGGAGGACGGGAGCGAAGGCGGCAGAAATTGAGAGATGCCTAATGCTGGAGAGGCGTGATATCGTTCACACACGTACTTTTGTCGAATTCTAGTTTGCCTTTAATCGAGTGTATCCATGAGATGTCGGCTAGTCTTTTTTCCCTCGTCGCTGCTGATTTTGGATTCTGGTAGTGCCCCATCCCAGAGCTTGCCTACCCAACTTCGCGATTGCGGGGCTGAATCACGGCGGATCGGACTGTTGGATTCCAAGCACCGCAACAGCACGAACCTTGCGGCAGCGCAACAGAGTCATTGCGAGGTGGAACTCGTTCTTAACGTTCTCGACACTTTCAGTGAAGCGTACGTCAACGGTCGGCAATTGCTCCAACGCAGGCAGAAGAACATTAGCCTCCGCGACGCATTCAGCGAAACCGGCTTCTCGGTTACCAACAGCAAATATCGTCTGCGAGGGCCAGCCAACAAATGTCAGACTTAAATTTCGTCACTATAGGAATCGATCTGGGAGGTACAACGACTCCCATCGCGATTCTTGACGGCGACATGAACATCTTGAGCAGCCGTACGATACCCACCCGCGTTGCGGCGGGACCGAAGGCTGTGGTTAGCGATATGGCTGCGGTCGTGGCCGCTCTGCTGGATCAGCCAGACAGTCAAGGGATACTTTACGCGCCAATCGGAATTGGAATTGGAAGTCCCGGACCAATCAATCTGCGCACCGGCGTTCTGGGTCTGCTTCCAAATTTTCCCGGTTGGGATGGCTTTCCGCTCCGAGATGCGCTGATCGAAGCAACCGGCCTGCCAGTCATCCTGGAGTCGGACGCAAATGCCGCCGCTATCGCCGAGTGGAAACTAGGGGCGGGTAGAGCAACAGGTTTATCCTCGATGGCGATGCTCACCCTGGGTACCGGTGTCGGCAGCGGTTTGATTATCAACGGAGAAGTGTGGCAAGGAATATTTGGAATGGCAGGCGAAGTGGGCCATGCGACCATAGTTCCGGACGGTCTCGCGTGCACTTGCGGCAGCGCAGGCTGTCTGGAGATGTACGCCTCGGCCAACGGCCTTGTGCGGCTGGCGAGGGCGGTCGCGGTCTCGACTGAGGGCACCGCCGCGATGCGCAAACTGGCTGGCGGCCACGGTGACTTCACCCCACTCGACATCGCAACCCTGGCTCAATCGGGGGACCGCAGCGCACAACTTTCCTTTGAGCAACTGGGATCATATCTGGGTATCGGAATCGCAAATCTCATCAGCACACTGGACCTGCCGCTCGTCGTCATTGGAGGGGGCGTTGCGACCGCTTGGCCCCTCTTCGTGGACAGCATGTTCAAGGCAGTGAACGACCATAGCATGGTGTATCGCCTGATGGCCCCTTCACAAACGCTGTTGATCGAGCCGGGGCACACATTTATCTGTCAAGCTGTGTTGGGTCCGTCTGCGGGTCTTCTTGGCGCTGCCTTGCTGCCCCATCTTCACGGTTTGGCCGCACCGTCCATTTCGCTCTCCTATGCTGGACTGGAGGTCGTAAATTGAAACATCAGCTGTCGTGGCTGTCGTTCTTGACTGCGGTTCTCGCAATCGTCGCAGCATTCCCGGCGCGGGCTGAGGTTCGCTTCCCGAAGGCTTTGAGCGACCACGCCGTTTTGCAACGACAGGCACCAATTCATGTCTGGGGTTGGTGCTCGCCTGACGCGCACCTCACCGCACATTTTCACCAGCAGACCGTGAAAGCACAAGCGGATTCACTGGGAAAGTGGAGCCTCTATCTCGCTCCCGAAGAAGCAGGCGGACCGTATACGCTGACGATGAGTGGTGACGGCCCCGACCGCAGCATTAGCGACTTACTGGTCGGAGACGTGTGGTTTGCCTCGGGACAATCCAACATGGAAATGCCGCTGAAGGGCTTCCCTCCGACCGCGGTCGTCAAGAATGCCGCAGTGGAGATCGCGGCCGCTAGAAATCCGAGCATTCGTCTGCTATTGGTCGATCACAAATCTTCGGATTACCCGTTGAACGACATCGCAGGTAACTGGACTGAGTGCACGCCAGAGACTGCGGCGAGTTTTTCTGCGGTCGCCTATTTCTTCGGGCGCGACCTTGCCGCGAAGATCAACGTTCCGATAGGCCTCATCGATTCCACATGGGGCGGCACTCCAGCCGACTCCTGGGTGTCGCTCGACACGCTGGGTACCCACTCTGAGCTGCTCCCCGCGATCGCGAGCCGCGCTCGATTCGCCAATTCGCAGGCGGACCTGGACTTGACCATCGCCTCCGAAAAGCGAGAAGACGAAGCTGCGAAGGCTCAAGGGAAACCAGCACCGCAGCATCCATGGCATCCCTGGGAGATCTCCTGGAGTCCTGCGGCGCTCTATAACGGTATGATCGCGCCGTTCACGCCGATGACCATCAAAGGATTTATTTGGTATCAGGGCGAGACGAACTCAGCACACGACCGCGCGCCCGTATATGACAGCTTGTTTGCCAACCTCATTGGAGACTGGCGTGCCCGCTTCCAGCAAGGGGATCTGCCGTTTTTGTATGTGCAGATTTCCAGCTTTGAGTCTCCTGGCGAAGACTGGGGTCTAGTCCGCGAGCAGCAGCGTCGTGTCCTTTCTGTAGCCAATACGGCAATGGCGGTTTCGCTCGATGTGGGGTCGGCGAACAACGTGCATCCCCCCGACAAACAAACGGTGGGTGACCGCCTCGCATTCGCTGCGCGCAACTTAGTCTATGGCGAGAACGTCAATTACTCCGGCCCCATGTACAAGCGAGCGACCAGCGAGATTCTGCCCGACGGTACAAGCGCAATGCGTGTATGGTTCGACCACGCAGATGGTTTGAACACTCACGGCCAGACAACCGGCGATTTCGAGCTGGCAGGTGACGACCACCATTTTGTGCCCGCCGAATCGCGAATCGACGGCGCTACGGTGGTAGTTTCAGCGAAAAGCTTGCCGCACCCGGTATTTGTCCGTTATGGCTGGCCTGGCGTTGTTACCCACAGCTTATACAATTCGGCCGGGCTCCCACTCTCAACCTTTAGTTCCGAGCCAATCCCTTTACGCTAGACCCGGTACACCATCTTCGGAAGTTGGAGGCTTACAGGAAACATGGCACGACGCGTCCGAATGACGGATGTAGCAAAGGCGGCAGCGGTCAGCACCATGACCGTCTCTCGCGTATTAAATGGGAATCCGCATGTAACTGAGGAAACGCGGCGTGCGGTATTTGCTGTGGTCGAGAAGCTCAAGTATCAACGCAACGAATTGGCACGATCGCTGCGCGAACAGCGCACCCGGCAAATCGGAATTCTGGTCCCCAACCTCTTCGATCCGTTTTTTGCTAACTGCAGCCACGCGGTGAGCCTCGTGGGCAAGCAGCACCACTACTCGGTCGTGATCGCTACCTCAAACGAAGATCCCGAAGACGAGTTCGCAGAAGCACGCCGGATGGTGAATCGTCACGTGGAGGGGGTCGTGGTCATTCCCGCGACGCAGGCGAACGGATCATCGCGCCTGCTATCGCCAGAGTTCGACCACTTGCCCATCGTCACTCTAGACCGGCCGCTGGAAGGAGGTCGCTGCGATAGCGTGCTGGTGCAGAACAAACGCGGCGGACAGCTTGCGACC